>JAHDFT010000290.1:1769-7419 GCA_020628015.1 Bacteroidota bacterium | reverse complement strand
TTATTTATAATTTATTATATAAAAACAATTTCCAATTATAAAATAAACACATTATTTTTTATATTTGCTATGCTGCAAAAAAGAAATGACCCATTTCCCCACTCAGTAAAGTGAAAAAACGCTAGTTGTTTGAATATCTAAACCACAATTTAATTATCAAACAACAACAAAATGCTAACACCAAAATTAAGTCCAAAGGAGTTAAAAAAAGCACTCCGAAATATGGACAATCCTCCTGAAGTTTTACTAGATACGCCTGACGATACACAATATGAAAGCCAAAGACAAACCTTCAATCGCCGATTTCACAAACGACCTGCGGCTATTGTACTTTGTAAAAATGCGGAACAAGTATCCCATGTAGTAACAGTAGCTGCTGCCAATCCAGATTACCCACTAAGGGTCAAATCTGGTGGTGGACACGATCACGAGGCAGAATGCTCCATAACAGATGGTATTGTCATTGATTTTTCTGAGATGAAGGAGTTTCACATTGATAAAGAAGCCATGACTCTTACTGTTACCCCTGGCTTGCAATTCCGAGATGTCATTCCCCACCTAGATGCAGCGAATGTAAGCATTCCTCATGGTACTTGTGAAAGTGTTGGCATCTTTGGTTTTACCCTCGGTGGTGGCTGGGGTCCTTGGACACGCTTGCATGGTATGTGCTGCGAACACCTTGTTGGGGCAACAATTGTACTAGGAGATGGCTCCATTCGAAAGCTTAAAGCAAGTGAGGAAAAGGATAGGGAATTACTCTGGGCACTTCGAGGTGGCGGCGGATTTAGCTTTGGCATCTTAACCCAAATGGTCATCAAAGTTTTTGAGCAACCACCACATACTTTGCGGTTTATCCTATCTTGGCAAAGACCACATGACGGTTTGCTAGGTATGACCCAACATCCACTCCCACCAGCTATCAAAATATTGGAAGCATGGGAAAAGGTCATTGCACCAGATCAAAATAAACAATTGATTGGCACCAATTTACAAATCATGGCGATTCCAGAAGATGAAAAATCTATTCAAGAATCTGTCCATGAATGCGTTTTTTATGGTTATTATGCGGGAAGCAATGAGGAACTTACCGCAGATGTAAACAGATGGTTTGAGGGTTTGCCCTGGACAGGCTTGAAAATCGTTACCTCAGATGAAGTTTCCCAACACAGCTTCTCCTCTTGGGATCGTATTTCTACCTCTAATGAAAAACTTCGATGGGCAGGGAAACAATTACAGCATTTCCCACCAGATGTAGACCACCCTGCTCCCCATAAACTCACCAGCCGCTTAGTACAAGAAGAAGGTTTGGGACAGGAAGGACGGGAAAACCTTATCAAAAGTCTTCGTTCTAAGCTTATTTCTAAGGAAGGGATTAAAGCGCATTTGCATACTTATGTGACATTAGGTGCGATAAGTGGGCATTTTTATAATGAGGTATATGATTACCCTGACTATCCCAATGGCAGTTCTTTTCCTTATAAAAAACGTCCTTATACCATACAATATCAGGTTTGGTGGGATGAAACGGATGATGATAAGGAGAAAGGAGCCGAGTTTCATGTCTATAATTATGTCAATGATGCCCTAGATTGGATTACCGAATGTCGTACCAACGATTTCCCACAAACCAATGGCTCCTTCATTAGCTTCAAGGATAGCGGCGTGCCTACTCGCCAATATTTCCTAGATAGTTATGATCGACTTCGAGATATTAAAGAGCGGTATTGTAAGGATGAAAATAATTTATTTAGGTCTAGGAAGACGATACCGTAGGGGTATTCTGTATATTTGTGGAAAAGAAGTAAACATTAAGAATGTTAAGCAACAAGCAAAAAATAAATTAGGCATGTTTGCTCGGTTAATTTGTAGCTAGACGAGGCAAAAAACGTAGCCGATGCGAGCATCGGCGAGGATGCCTTTTAACGAAGTATAACGGCAAATTAAACAACAAGATGTCGGTTTACTTTTTAGCTGTTACTTAGTAATGGAACAGAAATAAATTCGGCCATATCCTTTATTATTTAGCCTAATATTTCGTTACAAAAATATTACGTACATTCCATGTATGTGCTATTTTTGCGTCTTGTCTCAAGCTAAACAATTGAAAGTCTATTTTAGCCGACTTTATTTCTAATCCATCACTTACAATAATATAAACACAATATACCCTATTCTACTAAAGTAGCTTTATGAAAACCGCTCACTATAACTTGCTAATAATCAACACTTTTATACTCCTTCAATTAGGTTGTTTAGTAGTCCTTGCTAACCAACCAATAAAGGAACCAACAAAGACAGATTCTTTATTAGCATTAAGACAACAATATAAAAAAGATAAAAATTGGGTAGGATGGAGAAAGGTGAGTACAGAAGCAGCTAATATTTATCAAGCAACAGCACAATGGGAGAAATGGTATCAAGCTAGAAAAGGAATAGTACGAACTTTTTTTCGTACAGACAAGTTAGATTCTGCTTTAATTTCCATGCAACACACTACCCAACAACTAGGAGCTTTACCCGATAGCCTCAATCAATGGAGTGCTGATGCTTATAATATTATGGCAAGCATAACTAAACGAATGGGACAAAGTGAACAGCAGGAAAATTATTTGTATAAAGCTCTTCAATTTGCTCAACAAAAAGCAGATACAAGTACACAAATAAAGGCTTTGAATGGCTTAATGTCATTAATGGATGATAAGGGAGATTACCACCAAATAATTACTTATGGTCAACAAGCTTTGCCACTACTCAAATCTCCTGCTGGCTCTACATATCGTACTAATACTTATAATAACCTAGCACTTGGCCATCGTTCTTTGGGAGAATATGATACAGCAGTAGTTTATTTTAAACGTTCTTTAGCCATTGATTCTACTAGAGAAAGAACTATAAGCTTTTTGGCATTAACTCATAACGATAATGCAAACTATGAACAAGCGATCAAATTATTTAAAAAACGAGCAAAATTGATTACTGATGACAGTTTAGCTTTAATTAATAATTACCGACGTTTGGGTATTGCTTATGGTGGTCAAGAAAAATATAAGGAAGTGGAGGCAGCTTTTCAACAAGCGGAGCAATTGATTGAGGCAACACAGGAAACAGATGAAGCAGGTGCTTTATATGTTTGTTGGGGAGATGCTTTATTAGACCAAAATAAGGCAAAAAAGGCGGCAGAGTTTTACCACAAAGCCCTCCACTACAGTTTACCTAACTTCCCTATTAATACTCCTTTAAAGGAAAATCCAGCTACTGAGCTTTGTGCAACTGAAATTTGGGCGGTACAAGCTCTATTGAATAAGGGCAATGCTTTTTTTGAAATCGCCCAGCAAAGTCAGCAAGCCACCGATTATACTACGGCTTTGACTTCCTTAGAAACTGCTTTAACTGCCGCTCAAATCCGAACAAGAGATAATCAAAGTCAAAGTGCTTTATTTCTGACGGATTATTATTTTCCTGCTAGAGAAAATTGTTTAATGGCTTGTGAACGCTTGTATCAACTTACTAAGGATCAACAGTATTTGGAAAAGGCTTTTGAAATTACACAGAAAAGTAAAGCCATGTTGACTTTAGGTGCATTACAGGAAGATGAGGCGAAAGTAGATGCCAGTATTCCAGATAGTTTATTGGCACAAGATCAAGCTTTAAAAGATCGTTTACAATACCTTCAAGAGCAGATTTATGATGGGAAATTACAACAACAGAAAAAGGAGGTGTATTTACTACAAGATAGTTTATTAAAAACACAAAAAGCACATGCGGATTTTGTCCATCAAATGGAGCGAAATTACCCTGCTTATCATGAATTAAAATATGCGGATCAATATGTTTCAAGTGCTAGGATTCAACAAGATTTATTAGGAGAAAATCAGGCACTTTTGGCTTATTTTATGGGTGATTCTTTGATTTTTCTACAAGTGATTAGTCCTAATCAACAGCGTTTATATACCCAAGCCATTCCAAAAGATTTTCAAAAACTCATTATTGATTTTCGCAAAAGTGCTACGGATTTTCGTTTTTTTAGCCATGCAGATTCCAGTCTTATAGCCTATCAATTATATGCTCAATCTGCCCATCGTTTGTATGATTTATTGCTAAAAAAAGCGGTGGAGGATTTTGACCCTTCGGTAAAGGAATTGCTTATTGTCCCTGACGGTCTATTAGGCTATATCCCTTTTGAGGCTTTACTTTTACAGCCTCCTCCATCAACAGACCGCATTGCCTATCACCAATTGGATTACCTCTTCCAACATTATCCCATCCACTATGCCTACTCTACCCCACTTTTGTGGAAGAGTTTTCAACGTACTCGACAAAAAGCAGCGAAACTCTATGCTGGTTTTGCACCGATTTATGATGCGGCTACGGCTAGTCAATTGGATAGTATTGAGGCGGTGGTCAAACGTTCTGCGGATTCCCAAATCACCCTTAGAAGTGGTTGGAATGACTTGCCGAATGCCCGAAAAAGCGTGACCAAAATCAGTCAGCAATTCAAGGGGGATGCTTATTTGGAAAAGGCAGCAACAGAGGCACAATTTAAGGCACTCGCTAGTGATTACCGCATTCTACACCTCGCCATGCATGGTTGGTTAAATGACCGCAATCCCTCCTTTTCAAGTATGATTTTTTCACAAGATCAGCAAGAGTCGAAGGATGGTAATTTAAATGTGCTGGAAATTTGCAATCTACAATTACAGGCAGATTTAGTGGTTTTGGGAGCTTGTAATACAGGCTTCGGAGCGATTGAACGAGGGGAAGGGATAATGAGCTTGAATCGGGCTTTTGCTTATGCTGGCTGTCCGAGTATGGTCATGAGTTTGTGGAGTGTTCCCGATCAGGAGACCAGCCGTTTAATGGAGGGCTTTTTTCAGCATTTGTATGATGGTCAAGCCATTCACACCGCCCTACGTGCTGCAAAATTGGCTTATCTCGAAGATCCAAATGTTACCCCTATGCGAATGCATCCCTTTTTCTGGGCAGGATTTGTGACGAGTGGAGATTATCGGGCGGTCATTCAAGCATCGAATGGATCTTGGTGGTGGCTGGGTTTATTGGGCTTAGGTGTAGTTGGCGTTTTAGGCTGGGGCATGTATCGTTCCCGTCAATCCTCAAAATAGTAAGCCCCAATCTTTTTGTGCTATATCCTCCGCCAATCGCCTCATTTCAAGATGCTTTGTCGCTTTATCTGGATTCGGTTGAAAATAACGATACCGCCAAAATCGCCAATTGGCAACTCTGATCGCTGCTAGTTCGGTAAAATTTTGCAAGGATGCCTTTTCGAGTGCTTCAAGTGGGCGAATACTTTCATAGGCGGCAATTAATGCCTTCGCCTTCTCGACTGCCAATTCATGTTGTTCATTGGCGCAGGTGCCTATGATGGTCATCCCAATATCGAAGACCTTATAATAATGACAAGCCAATTCAAAATCAATAAAGGCAACCAATTCCTCCCCATCAAAAAGCATATTATCAAAGAACAAATCCCCATGAATCATGCTTCTAGGCACATTGGTCGGTAAATTCGCTTCCAAGTAAGTCAAACGTTCTTCCAGCCATGCTTCATAATCAGGCTCAATTCCCGAACCAATCGCCTCCCTAAAAACAGGGGAATTGAAGTAGATTTCATCGGGTAAATAGTCGGGGGCGG
>JAHDFT010000290.1:0-1669 GCA_020628015.1 Bacteroidota bacterium | reverse complement strand
TTCGGTCTACTGTCACTTCTCTTCTCATAAACTAGCTCTTTTACTTGCATTGCGTAACAATTCTTTACTCAATTGATAAGCTTTATCAAAAAAACCAGATGGCCATCGTTCTTTGAATTGCCCTGTTTCGGTTATTTCCATGCGTTTTATAGTGGATTCGCCTTGCACTTCCATATCGACATAATAAATAGCGACATCATCTGCATTAAAATCATTTTCTGGATCAGCTACTAGACTTTGTAAGCGACGAATCAAATGCTCACTATGGGTTTCAATCAATATTTTTGTCTTTTTATCCCTAATTTTTTCTACAAATAGATTGGCCAATTCTGCTTGGGCTTTGGGATGAAGATGAATTTCGGGTTGTTCCAATATAAAAAATGGATTTACTCCCCTAGATCTTTGTTCCTCTTTATAATATAATTGAGTAACAATAGGTAATATTTGAGAAATGCCATAACCTACATCTATTAAATTGTCCCCTTTAGTATTATTTTCATTATAAATTTTAATTCTAAATAAATTGCTCTGTGGTATTTCTTCTATACCAATACTGTATCCCAAAGCAGATTGCATCCAATCATTTATTTCTGTAAATAAACCTGGATTTTCCCTTAATGCTTGTTTTAAAATCATACTGGTGTCTTGCCCATCTTTTCCTACATAGTTTTTTAGACTTTCTGAATCTCGGTAAGTACGTTGGGGATTGGTTCTGAAAGGGCCTATATAATGGATATTATTAATAAAAACACTTAAATAGCCTCGAACACCAAAAGCAATATTATCTACAAACTGTAGAGTTGTCAATATGTTCTCTAGAAGTAAACCTAGCTTAGTTTCTTCTTTTGTAAAGTGATTTTTTTTGAAAAAAGCCTCTATACTATTTAAATCTAAATTGCTTTTTCCAACTCTTTTAAAGAACATACTCCATTTCTTATTATCCCACTTTTGAGGTTGAAAATTTGTATCAATATAATTTTTACCTCCTTGTATAAAGGAATTATTCTTATTAAGTTCATTTATAGAAAAAGTAAAACGATTAAAATAGATTTGTGAAGCTTCTAAAGAAATAACACATGGTTGTTCTAACAATACCCATCCATCATTAGTCAAGCTTTGAGATATTATCAGTTTATATCCCTCATTATTTTTTTCTAATTCAAATACTTTTTCATTTGCTCTATAATAACTAGTCTTTTGAAGTATAATCTTATTACCTAATAAACTTTTCTTTAAGGAAATATTTATAACGTTATCTTTCTGTTCATTAAAAAGTAAGATCTTCCTTTGTTTATTTAACTCACCAAATCCAGAATAGAAAACAAGTTGACTATCAATCCCTATACTAAAACTCACCTCATTCCCTTCATGTTGATGAACCACATCCTCAAAATTACCATAATCCACATATTTCCCATTAAAAATAATCGGAGAAATGGTATCCTCCATAAAGGTCTGAGCAATAACCACAGGAAAACGCACCAAACTACTCTTACCAGAACTATTTTTCCCTACAAAAACCGTAATGGGTTTGAGGTCTATAGTCCCTGTATCCTTGAATGATTTGATATTTTGTAGTCGAAAGGAATCCATATAATGTTTATTGAAATAATGTATTGGTCAAAAATACAGGCTTTCTTTAAGGTTTGCAATTTTCGGCTTGGAATAA
>JAHDFT010000289.1 GCA_020628015.1 Bacteroidota bacterium | reverse complement strand
TTTACCTAGTTCTAAGATATTTGGGGGTATATCTTCTTTCGCCCTGAAAGGGCATAAGCATTAGCATAGGGCATCGCCCTATGAAAAATGAAGTGTCCCATATAAGCCCTGAAAGGGCAAAAGCCGTGTGGACAAAGATTTGACCACCAATCCAATACTGGACACATCGATTAATTATTTGGTTTGGCTTTCGCCCTTTCAGGGCTGAGTGCATATCTCCGTTTATTCGTAGGGCATCGCCCTACGCTATTGCTTATACCCTTTCAGGGCTGAAATACAAGATATAGCATCTCAATGATAAACTCACCCCCAATTATCTTAGAACTAGAAATTTACAAATTTTGGTTAGGAAAATTTGAAGCTAGACAAGGCAAAAAACGTAGGTAATGCAGTACCTTGGCGAGGCTTTTTAACGAAGTATAGGATTTAATTTATCAATCAAAATTGAACAATTATTTTTTTACTGTTCCTTATTACTTAGCCAATCTCCTCCCTTCTTTGCGGTCTATGTAATAAACCTACATTTAATTCAAAACCTACTAGTAAAAGAATGGCGATGATGTAAATCCATAGTAAAATGATCATTGTTCCCCCTAGTGAACCATATAAACGACCATAAGAGCCAAAGTTTTCGGCAAAAAAGAAAAATCCTTTAGAAGAAATAATGATTAATAGGCTGGCGATAATGGCTCCTGGCGTAAAATAACCCCATCTAAATCGAGTGGCAGGTAATAGGACATAAATCAAGGTAATGGAATTATAAATCAGAAAGAAGACCCATAACGCCCTAAATCCAGAAATAATTAAACGCAAAAACCAACTTTCTACAACAAAGAATTTTGTATAAACGTGAATTAAGTATTTTCCGCCTACAATACCAGTCAAGGTAAGCATAATCATAAACATTAGGGAAAGCGTCACCCCTACTGAAATAAATTGCCTTTTAAAAAAAGTTCTTTCTTTGAAATGAGGCGTATCTTTCCTAAATACCACCATTAATGTTCGCACTCCATTACTTGCAAAATAAATAGAGGCAATCAAACTTAAGGAAAATAAACCAATGCTTCCACTAGCAAAACTAATATCTGCAATGGCATTAAGTAAAATCACAGACACATCTTCTGGAAAAAAATAGGTCAAAAAATCGAGGAATAACTCTTCAAAATGGATGCGAGGAAAACTAGCAACAATTGTCAAAAAAGCAATTACCGCAGGAAAAGTAGCCAAAATTGCATTAAAAGCAATCCCGGCCGCCTTGATCTGAATGGCATCCAAGTCAATTTCCTTTTGTGTATAACGATAAGCATCATACAAACTCACCCCCTTAAAACCAGGTATATGAGCCGTTTTGAGTATACCTATCAACTCACCCAAAAGCTGTTTTTCCTCTAAAAATTGTTTAATTTTATCTAAAAACAAAACATTGATTTTTGATCTTGAAAAATAGTTGCTTTACCACTAGAAAAATAGTCATTTCATAAAACTCCATCTCCTCATACATCCTTTTTTTAATTTTCTTTGTCTAAGTAGTAAATCAAGTGAATACTGTCGGTATCTTTAGGTATTTTTTCGCCTGTACTGCGTTGTGAAGCCTCGCCGTACATTCCATGAAGGCATCCGTTTCACGCCTTGTACTGACAAAAAAATCCTTCTAAATCTACTGGACACTATTCACTTGACTTACTACTAAGTAACAGTATCTCATTACCGAACACCATACCTAACAACTTCTATGAACAGTTATAAAGCAACACGCCAATATCTTTTTAGTAAACTACCCATGTATCAACGCAAAGGTAAGAAAGCCTTTAAAAAAGACCTGACTAATATCCTAAAACTAAGTGAATTTATGGGACATCCACATGAATCTTTTCCTAGTATCCACATTGCAGGTACTAATGGCAAGGGTTCTGTAGCGCATGGACTAGCCGCTATATTGCAACAAATGGGCTTGAAAGTAGGTTTATATACCTCGCCACATTACAAAAATTTCAGAGAACGCATCAAAATTAATGGAAAACCCTTAAGTGAACAAGCCGTCACCCAACTCACCAAAAGTTTCAAACCAATTATCGAAGAACTCCAGCCTTCCTTTTTTGAAATTACGACTGCAATGGCCTTTAAAAGTTTCGCCCAAGAAGGGGTAGATATTGCCATTATTGAAACGGGATTGGGTGGTCGCTTGGATGCCACTAATATCATCACCCCTATTTTATCCATTATCACCAATATCAGCCTAGATCATATGGATTTACTAGGCGATACCTTAGCATTAATTGCAGAAGAAAAAGCAGGCATTATTAAGAAAAATACTCCACTAGTAATTGGTCAATATGATCCAACAATAGCCACTATTTTTCAAACAAAGGCAGCCGCTATGAATGTGCCTCTTTATTTTGCGGATCAACAATTTCAAGCCATTACCCACCATCATCGTTTACAAGAGCTTTGTATTGATGTATATAAGGAAGAAGAATTATTGTATAAACAATTGTGTACGGATATGACTGGCCCTTTCCAAACACAAAACCTACTAACGATCCTACAAGCTGCGGAATTGTTGAATGAATTGGGTTTTGCTTATTGTCGGCAAAATGCTTTTGATGCTTTGACTCAGGTAAAATCCCTCACCAATATGATTGGTCGTTGGCAAACATTAGCTACTGATCCTACTTTGATATTGGCAGATAGTGGACATAATGAGGGCGGTATGGAAATAACAATGGATGCCTTACAAAAATTAGATTACCAGCAATTACATTTTGTGCTAGGTACGGTAAAGGAAAAAAATTTAAATACCATTCTAGCTCTTTTGCCTCCAAATGCTCATTATTATTTCTGTAAAGCAGATATTCCAAGGGGTTTACCTACTAGTGCCTTGAAATCCTTAGCAATGAAATATAATCTGAAGGGAACGGCTTATAATTCTGTACAGGAAGCTCTACAAGCGGCAAAGGAAGCAGCAAGTAATCAAGATTTGATTTTTATTGGTGGCAGTAGTTTTGTGGTGGCAGAAGTGATTTAGTGATAAAAATAAAATAAATTACAGCAGCGACTAGTGATAAAAGCTATATTTTATCACTAGTCCAAAATCCCCTCTTTATTCAACTGTTAATTCCTTTTTCTTCCTTAGCAATTCAATCATCGGCACGCCTTCAATTTGGGCTTCCATCCAACTAATAATGTCAAAATAAGCATCATCTTCAATCAATGGGAGTATGGTTAGGAAAATATTGTGGTATTCTTGACAAATCTGACTAACCGTTGCTGCATTTTGTGTTTCGCTTTTCAAAAAACTCTCCACAAAATCAACCGCTAATATTTCATAACGGGTCTTAATTTTCTTTTCCCGGATAAATTTTTTAACCAAATGTGTATTACTTTCCAAATACTCATATTGTCCTGATTCTATATAAATCAAAAGTTTTAAAATCATAGACATAATATGAATGTCGATTAGATTTTTGATAGATTGTTTATTAGAAAGGAGGCGATCAAGAATGGATAAGGTTAAGTCATAATCTTGTTGATAATAAGCTGTATAGGCGATTTCTTGCAGAATGCCTAGCCTATACATTAATTTCGTATTGGCATCCTCTTCCAAGCATTTATTAATTTTAGGAATGAGCTGACTCGCTTTTTCCAGTTCTAATTTTTCATTATATACTTGAATTTCAATAAAATAAGCTCTAATAAAAACATCATGTTTATAACCAAGATTTTGGATAAATGTTAACTCTTCTACTAAATTCTTCAACTGATCAGATAATTTTAATGCCTCATCATATTGCTTTAAAAATAATGCAATATTGGCAAAATTATTCACCACCCCCAAGTAAGCTGTCCATTTTAATTTAATATAATAAGGTTTGCTATTATATAGCTCAATCATTCGTTTATAGTGTCCAGCAGCACGATTATAATCTCTTTGATTTCGATAAATAGAGGCACAAATAGCATTATAAATCATCTTCGCATCAAAAGACAAAGCCTTAGATTCATCTTGCAATAATGGATTTTTCAATAGCTGACTAAGCCGTTTACCCCGATCTCCTCTCACAATCACTCTCCCCTCATATTCCATCGCCTGAAAATTCAATTTTCGGTATTCCCAAATATTCGTCATCGTTTCACAATGCCTAATTTGTTCATGGTTATTATGTTCGACACTTTTATCCAAATAACCATGCAAAATAAACATCTTCTCGAAATATAAAATCTCCTTCTGTACATCAATAAAATTATATTGATCTGCACGTTCCTTCAAATCATTCAACAAACCCAAAGCAATATCGAACTGCCTTTTATCAAAAAGCAATTTGATCCATCTAATTTTCTGCTGCACCTCTTCTGCTGTATCCGTTCTAGGATAATTTAAACCATTCAAAATCACCTCTAAGCATTGGTTGATTGTCATTGTATCAAAGTCTAGCTCAAGTGTTTTGAATTTAGATAATAATAAAGCTTCGTCAAAAAAAGAGGTATTTTCAATAGTTTCTATGATTATGCCTAGCTGATCTGCTCTATTACCACTATGATTTTGCAACTGCTCTTTTTCCTTGTCGGTTAAAGTGTGAATTAAATGATATAAATTCGATAGGACTGCTTCCATAATAGTAGAATAAAGTATAATAGTGATATTTACTTATCTATAAGGAGAACTGTGCCAAAAGGAAGGAATGGTTTAGATTTTTCTAGTTCTAAGATATGCTTTTTCAATAAACAAAAAAACACCCCAATATTAAAACACAATACAAAAAATACAATATTTAAAACTTTATAATAACTTGTGTTATAATAGACATTGAGTGTCCAGTTTGTCATACAAGTGTAATTTGTAAACAGGCATACACATAAATTAAAATCACATAATAAAAATAAAAACACAATACTTTTATCTTGATTCCATCCGCATTAATCTATGACAATCAGCTATTTAAATTCTTTTAGAATATAACTTATAGTCATCTAGTAATATAAGCTGTTTATTCTTGCTCCCTTCCTATTTTATTATCATAAGAGATACAACAAGTTAAAGCTCATAAATAACTTATTAATAATCAAAAGATTAAACAGCTATTTTAGGCTACTAAAATCATGTTGAGTCAAAATGGCACACTTTTCTAGGCTATACAGCTTATGTATGACATTAACATGCATCACACGTCCTCAAATATGAAGTAGCATGTAGAAGATAGATTATTTAAAATAAATGCTTATATTTAATTAAACATTAGGGTCGCATTTTGTATCATAGTTACTATAGGTTGTACTTGACTTGCCCCTATTCTATTTTAGATAGCAATAGTTATCTACCCTATTTTCTCTCTACTTTGTTAGCAAATCACAACATCGAATTTATTATCTAGGAATAGTAAGAAATGAACTTACCTATTCCTTAGCAATTAAAATGACATTCCTATGAGTAGTTTTCTAAAGATATTAATGTGTAGCATCATGCTATCTTTAATCGGTGTTAACTATTGGGTATATAATAGTAGTGAAGCAAAGACACCTACAAGGTCAACTCAAACATTGGCTATTCCAAAAGCAACTGTTGAGTCAACAAAAGAAATTGAACATCCATCGTTGAAACCAGCAAGTCCAGAGGCTCGACCTGTGGCTGTTGCTAATGCTAATAATGAAATACCTGCTAAAGTAGCTTTATCTCCTTTAGAAGAAATTTTCATTGCCCATAAACTAATTGATATTCAGTCAATTGACCCTAGTATCCAAGTGGATTTGAAATATGCTAGTGAAGATAATTTCATGGAGGCTAATGTGTATGGAAATATGCATAAATGCTATTTACAAAAAGAGGTTGCGGTAAAACTCTCAAAAGCGCAGGAGTATTTAAAAGAAAAAAAGCCACAATATAGCATTGTTATTTTTGATGGTGCTCGTCCTAAAAGTGTGCAACAAAAAATGTGGGATTTGGTGAAAGGTACCTCTGCCCACAAATATGTTGCTAGTCCGAATCATGGTTCTATCCATAATTATGGGGCAGCAGTTGATGTCTCTATAGTTGATGCGGATGGAAAAGAATTGGATATGGGAACGGATTATGATTTTTTTGGTGATTTAGCACAGCCTAGATATGAAAGACAGTTTTCACAAACAGGGGAACTCATGCCGAATCAATTGGCCAATCGTATTTTATTGAGGGAGGTCATGAAAAAAGCAGGTTTCAAAGGTATTCTATCGGAATGGTGGCATTTTGAGTCAGATCGCTTAGAGAAAGTAAAGAAGAAATTTCACTTAATTCAATAAAGTATAATCACACAAATTCACATATAGGAATCATTATTTTAGGGACACATTGAATAGCCAATGTGCCCCTAAAACTACGCCAAACCTACTCTGCTTTTTTAATTTCAAAGCCATCCGCATCATACACCTTCCATCCTGGCCGCTCTGTTGTTGCTTTTAGATTGTAAGTAATATACTTGTCTTTTCCATTTTTATTTTCTGCTACAATTTGTACAGGAAAACCCTCCATTTTTGCCATATCTGGTAAATAGAGATTTCCTGCATCAGGATGTGTAATCATAAATGTAGGCATATAACTTTCGTACAATTCAACAGGCACTTCCTTGGTCATCCAGATTTCCCCTTCAAAATCCTGGCTGTCAACTGTATATTTGACACATGGAAAACCCTTGATTGTTTTTTTAATACTGGTTTCGGTTACTGTAAAATGATCTTCAATGAAAGTTTCCTCATCACTAATTGGTGGTAATTGCACTCGCATACCTGCTTTTTGATTGCCTTTTTGCTCCAAAGTATATAAAGCAGCCGCTTTTCGGCAATGAATCTCCCGACGGGTATGGTCATCATCAGGTGTAGTTTGTATAGCTGTATGTAAATAGTCAATATAAATCATTGATTTAGGTGGCTTACTGGTTTTAAGTCGCTCATTTTCATAAACATAAGTAAAAGTTTCAAAGCTGCCTACTTGTTTGGCGGTCAAAGGTTCATCTTCTGGTGCCTTTTCCATTGTATATAAGTCTTCTGGTGTAGGAAATTTCGCAGCCTTTTTGCGGTCTTGACGTTCTTCAAACTTTTCCCCCGTTTTATCAATTCCTTTATCCAAAGTCTTATCTATCGTCCTTTTGGCTTTGCGTTCTAGTTGCTTGCCTAAAGAATTTTTAAGAGAGTTAATGCTTTGTGCTTGTATATGATGACCAATCAATAATAAAACAATCATTATGCAAGCACTCATGGTGGTTTTCATAGTAGAAACATTGTAGATGGTTAAGTAATGGTATGATTAATACTGAAAATCCTACAATTCATTAATTGTATTGTGAAATTAACTGAGAAAATAATAAAAAAAAATCACTCTGCCTAGTTTTGTTTTGCAATTGGTCTAATTTAACAAGTAGAAAATGTATTGCCTATTTTTCACCATTAATAAAATAAATATTATCTTTGCACGATTAAATTTATTTATTAACGTTTGTAATGGTT
>JAHDFT010000288.1 GCA_020628015.1 Bacteroidota bacterium | reverse complement strand
GACTTTTTTAATAATCATCAAAAGCTCCCTTTAAACCAGCTCTAATAAATAACGCTTATCCAATGAGAATCATTCATCTGTTTACTTTGACCTTATTATTGGTAATTGCTGCTTTATTCTGCTTTCCGCAAATAGCACAAGCACAAAAGCACGATAATTTTGAATACATGCATCCCTATCATTTTAATGATGAACCTAGGGGAAATGAAGTTGGTCGGGTCGTTTTCTATAATGTAGAAAACCTATTTGACACTTATGATGATCCAGAAAAAATGGACGAAGCCTTTACCATCAAGGGAATGTATGGTTGGAGTTCGAGTAAATACAAACGAAAACTGCATCATATTTACCGAGTATTGGTTAGCGTTGGTGGTTGGGAAGCTCCTGCGGTCATTGGTTTATGTGAATTAGAAAACCGATTCGTTTTGGAGGAATTACTAGCCAAAACACCACTTTCTCGTTTTGATTATCAAATTGTGCATGAGGAATCACCAGACAAAAGGGGTATTGATGTAGGCTTAATTTATCGGAAAGAAAAATTCAAATTAATTGATTATCAAGCCATTAATGTAACCTTCCCTTTTGATACCACTTCTAGGACAAGGGATATTCTATATGTAAAAGGTAGAATTATAGGAGCCGATAATGTGCATATTTATGTCAATCACTGGCCTTCTCGATTTGGAGGGCATTTAGAAACCGATGCAAAGCGAGAATTTGTGGCACAAACCATTCGCCATCACGTAGATTCTATCTATGGAGTCGAACCAAATGCCAATATCATTATTATGGGTGATCTAAATGATGCACCTAATGATGATAGTGTATTAAATGTGCTTGCTGCAAAAGGAGGAGACCCGAATCAGTTAGCGACAAATGATTTATATAATTTAATGTTTTCTATGGAGCAAGAATGGAAAGTAGGTACGCATAAACATGAAGAGCATTGGGGCATACTAGATCAGATTGTGATCTCACAACCTTTAGCCAATAGAAAAGAAGGATTGATTTTGAAGGATGGAATAGCTCGTATTTACCGCCCAGATTGGATGTTGATGGAAGAAGAAGTTCGCCTTGGTAAAAAACCATTCCGTACATTCTTAGGGGCAAGATACTTGGGTGGTTATAGTGATCACCTACCTATTTACATTGATTTAGAGTATACAGAAAGATAAGTCATTAAAAAGCTCTATTTCATCTATCATTAGGAGAGATATAAGCTCTCCTAATGATAGTGATAAATTAAAGTAATTCTTATTTTGAACACATCACCAGCACTAATAATCTAACCTGCCTTTCCCCTCCAAATGTTGCTCGATTCTTTGTAAGGACTTCCCTATGACCTCCAAGCTATTGGCCATCCGATGAATATCATCATAATACCTTAACTTTCGATCTTCCACAAAAGCTAAGTGCCTAATATAAGCGGAACGGTCATTCGAGAGATGTTCAACAACAGGTTGATCACTACTTGGCTTCAACGACTCTTCCTTAGTTTTAGTCCCATTTTGATTTTCTGAACTTCCTCCAATAGAGAAAAGCGTTTGCAATTGATCCTTATCCATTGTTTTGGCAATATCTGTTTGTATCAGATCAACCAAATTCGTATTGAAAAAGGCAGCAATTCTTTGTAAAGCATTAATTCCAGGTTGAGCTACCCCTCGTTCATAGGAAGTAATGTTTCCTCGATTAAGTTCAACCTCTTTAGCCAATTGCTCTTGACTTAAACCTGCGATGGTTCGTAAAAACTTGATATTAGACGCAATGTAGTTTATTTCTTCCATATTTGGTGGGTTAAGTATAGCTCAAATATCTACATAAGTAATTACTGAAAAGACATAGCCTATTTAGACAAATCAAATCATAACTACTATAGACCATCAATAAGAAGGCTTATAACAAAGTATAATTTCAAATATAAAAATATAAGCCTACTTGTTATTAAAACTTTATCCAACTCCAACATTAACTATAGTAAAAAATATTTTGATTTATATTTATTATACTTAGTAACAGCTAAAAAATAACTCCTACATCTTGTTGTTTAATTTGCCGCTATACTTCGTTAAAAAGCCTCGCCGATGCTCGCATCGTCTACGTTTTTTGCCTCGTCTAGCGACAAATTAACCGAACAAACATGCCGAATTTATTTTTTGCTTGTTACTTAGAGCTGGTAAAGTTTTGCGATGTAAAATTACTTAAATATATCATTGAGCATTTATTGGTAATATACACAAAATAACAACACTATATGTTAGTAGAGTTATCAATTTGTTATAACTATATAAAAATGTAAAATATTCAGTCTTGAAAGTAAGGCAAAATAGACAAATTCCCAATTATTTTAAGCAGAAAAAAAATATCTTACCGTTTCTCTTGCATAATAACCGCCCTCATCCCTATTCCTACGGGTATTTGTTGCCAATCTGCTTGACTGGTTGTACGAAAAAAAGTATGTCCATTAGCTAGGGCAGTTCCTAAAAACAAACCCTGTCCATATAAATTTTTAACCAACTCAAGTGATACCATAAAATCACCTTCGACATAAATATTATACGGTGTTAGGTGAACCGTCAACTTTTTTTTGATGGCAGACTTAGGATATTTAAGATAAATGGCTTTGCGTAATATATTTTCGGTAGGTTGACCATTTTCCATTTTGTATACATTCAAACGATAAAAAATGGTGTCATATTTACAGTCATAGATATAAAAAATAAGTCGTTCAAGATAGGCAGGACGTTCTTCGATTTCAATTGGCATACCCATTTCATAACCTTTTCGGTTATCGTGAAATCCCATTTTAGTATTACTAGACACCAATTTATTACCCACTACTTTTTTAGCTACATCCTTAGCCTTATAAGTAACTGTTTTTAGTTCATAATTAATCTTCTCCAAATAAAAAATGCATTCATCTTGTTGACAATCTTCAAAAAAATTAACGATCTGCATTTCTAAGGGAACATAGCCTATTAAAGAAAAACGCATGGTTGCGGTTCCAAATTTATCAGGTATTTCAAGTTCAAATACACCTTGTTCATCCGTTACAGTACCTAGATTTTGGCTCACTAATCCCACATTAACATAAGCTAAAGGTATTTGACTATCTTTTTCTAATACCTTTCCTTTAAAAGATTTTCCTAGTAGTGCTGTAGGTAATACAGGCAATAGCACTAATAATAAAAATGCAATATTAATTCTCATAGCTGATTTTGAAATGTATACGTATTTATTCAATAATCAGTGGTCTGAGTAAAAGCAAAAATAAGTTAAAATTTAAAATTGGTTGATGTACTAATTTTGGGCATAGTATAATTATAAAACAATATTTGAAGGAGCTGTAGAGACAATTCATGAATTGTCTCTACAGCTCTAATACCATGTATTAATTATATTTCCGTTTGCGTTTAATTCGCTTTCGTCCACTAGAATTATTATTTCCATAGCCGCCTCGTCCGCCACCACCACGGCCACCTCTATCATAAGAACGGTCATGGTTTCGCCTTTTGGCTTGTGCCTCTTCTACTTCTACCCCTTTTCCTTCAAAGGTAACACCATTAAAGCGACTAGGGAGCTTGGTAGCAAACTGTTGGTCTATCTCAAAAAAGGAGAAATTTCGCAACAACTCGATTTTTCCTACAGGCACTTTCTCTCCATGAAACTGCTCATTAATCAAGCCTAATAAACGAGGAGCAGTTAAATGATCACTCGTTCCTACATTGATAAAAAATCGCTTGTAACGAGTGTAGCCATTTCGCCCACTTCCTCGTCCACCTCGTCTTCCACCATGATCAAAAGATGGTTTCCGACGTTCTCGGCTAAAATCATTCAAATCAGGAGCATCCTCATAATCCTTAAGGAAGCGATTGAACTCCACCGATACAAATCTTTTAATCAACTCTTCTCGCTCAAAAACGCTCAATTTTTCCATTGTTGCCTCCAAATAAGGACTAATTTGCTCCTCATTCACCTCTACATTCTTCACCTTATCAATTAGTGTAAACAATTGTCTTTCACAGATCTCTTGTCCTGTTGGAATCATTTTCTTGATCACCTTCTTCCCAATCTTCCGCTCTACCGAACGCATAAAATCTCGTTCTCTACCAGAAACAAGAGAAATTGCCATCCCTTCTTTACCTGCCCTACCTGTTCGCCCAGTACGATGAATATAAGTAGCCACAGTATCTGGCAATTGATAGTTAATCACATGCGATAAATCATTTACATCAATCCCCCTAGCTGCTACATCTGTTGCCACTAATAATTGTAGATGTCGATTACGGAAACGGTGCATAACCAATTCCCTTTGCGCTTGTGATAAATCTCCATGAATGGCATCAGCATTGTAATGATCTTGCCCTAATTGATCGGCAATTGCTTTGGTTTCTTTACGAGTACGACAAAATATAATACCGTAAATATTAGGATGGATATTGGCAATCCGTTTTAATGCTTCATATTTATGCCGACCTGCTACCACGCAATAAGTATGCTCTACCGTATCTGCACTCACATTCTTCTTTCCAGCACTTAACTCCATAGGATCAGTCATATAGTCTCGAACTATAGACTTCATCTCATAAGGCATCGTTGCGGAAAAAAGCAAAGTTTGTTTTTCATCTGGTGTTTGAGATAAAATAGCATCCAAATCATCTTTGAATCCCATACTCAACATTTCGTCAGCTTCATCCAAGACCAACCATTGAATATTGTCAATTTTCAATTTTTCTCGCTTAATCAAATCAAGCGTTCGGCCAGGTGTACCTGCAACAATATGTACGCCTCTTCGCAATTGTCGAATTTGTTTGTCAATGCTTTCTCCACCATATACGGCAGTTACTTGTATGTCCTTAGATTTAGCTAGGTAATTGCCTAACTCTTTGGTAATTTGCAAACACAATTCTCTTGTTGGGCAAAGTACTAAAGCTTGTACATTCTTATTTTTAGGGTCAATTTGATTGATAACAGGCAAACCAAAGGCAGCAGTTTTACCTGTTCCCGTTTGTGCTAATGCAATTAAATCTTGTTTGGAAGAAAGTAAGAAAGGAATAGCTTGTTGTTGTACCGGAGTTGGCTTTTCAAATCCTAATGCTGTGATCGCTTCAATTATTTCCGGTTTTAGCCCAATAGCTTCAAAATTTTCCATATAAATATTTATGCGTTTGGAGAGTTCTTAGTCGATGAAAGTTTTGGTGGGGCAAATACCATACAATTCAATCATTGCATTACAAAAATTGGAAGCTCATGTAAAATAAATGTACTCACTCAATAGTCATTTCTGCTAATGAAGTAAAGTGACAAAGGCATAAAAACAACAATAGATTACAAACTCCCTACGCCAACGCTTTGTAACTAGCACCATTATCGCCTAATGATACTAATTATCACCAAATTTAACACGCTATAACTCTTAAAGTGCTGCAAAGGTACGATAGTTTTATGAAAAAAAGATAAGAAATTCAATTATTGAAAAAGTAGCCGCCCTAAGTAGTCAACTATATCCCTAAGTATGGCTTATCAAAACCATCCATAAACCGATTATTTAGCCTTTAAAACTTAGCTTCTGCCCATAGCAAAAACAAGCCGCCAACTACTAATACATAAAACCAAAATAAATCAATTGTTCTAAAACGAGTCTTTTGCTGATTGGACTGTTCCACTAATTTTGTCCTATGTTTTTTTTGTAAAGCTTGCTGATTGGTCAGGACTTGTTGCCGTATTTGTTTATTTGCCCAGCTATCCGCAGCATAAACATAATAATCATACCTTATATTACCAGCTTTCAATTGATGCCAACCACCCTCATATAAGCGAATTGATCCACTATAAATACCGCTGCTTGTTGTATAAGCTAGAGGAATATTTTCCCATACTTGCTTAGGGCTAATGCCATCAATTTGTAGTTTTTTTTGAGGGGAAAAATATTGAAAATGAAGGGATTGTCCAGCAATAGGTAAATTTTCCTTGATCTGCCAATTATTCGGTTCTTCATAAATCGAACGCAATTCATTTAGGCAATATTTCCATAATGCTGCATAAGCTGTGCTTTCTCCTTGCAATTGCCAAAGATACGTTTTACCTAATAAACTATTGGCAATTTTACCCAAACCAGCCCGTTTCCAAGCAATTTGCGTATGAAAACTAGCCGTTTTGACCATTTCCTCTGTATTAAAACCAGCCTTAATCGACCTCGCACTAATCGGTAAACTAGGGCGACTCAATTGATTTTTCCAGTACAATTGCTGCTTACTTTTTGGCTCAATAGAACGTTCTGGATAGGTGAAAGGGTGAAAAAAAGCCTGTTTCTGATCCTTATCCAATAAATCCTCATCCAACCATGACCAAACGGCAAGTGCATTATTTTGTACTGCTGTTTTCAAATGTCCCTGTTCTGGCTCAGAAAGTTGCAATAATATTTGATGATCCAACATGACCACATCAAAACGCTCCAATAATTCCTTAGAGACATAACTTAAAGGATAACGTTCCACATTAATCCACTCATCCCGATATTTTTCTTTACTAATCTGCGCCCGAATCGCTACACCATAATCATTTTCTGCCAGCCATTTTTTGAGAAATTTACTTTCAAAGGAAGGTTGGCTGAGTAAGATTAATACATTGCGTTTGGGTAAAGGATAAACCGTAAAAGGAATTGACTCTTTTTGAATGACTTTTTGCTTTTCGACCAATTCCAAATCAAATACATAACGCCCACTTTCTTTAATATTGGTTTTAAATTGGAAGGCATTTTTACCTTTTTTCAAGCTTTTTTGACCAATTAAACGCCCAGCCCCTTTTAGTTGGATTTGCTTTTTTGCTTCCGCTTCTAAATAATAAGTCCCCTCTACAAAAAGCGTATCTCCTTGTCGAAATTGTCGATTCCAATACACCTCCCCAAAGGCAGAAGGGGGCACATTTAAGTGATTGACCATATTGAAACGATCTAAATGCCCTAAAGCGTGTGTAGGTAAGCCATTTCCTAGTAGATGTAATTGATGGATAGTAGGATTTTGAGCAACCAAATAATCAATATTGGGTATCCATTCGGCTTTATCGCTTAAATTGAGGCTACTATCTAAGGTATAAATCGTGGTTGATGCACCCAGAGAATCTATTAATTGTTGGAAAATGCTTGGTGAGGGCTGCTTAGTCAGTAGAATGGCATCTTTTTGTGTGAGAGGGGGTAATTTTTCTTGTGGCTGTAAACCAATAATCACCAAACCTAAAATAACTGCTGCATATAGTGGAAAACGCAGCCAAGCTCTTCGTTTCGTTTTCCGTTGAAAAATAAGCCAAATGGCTAGTAACAACATCAATATCCCTAGCCCAATCACTAGATAAAACTGCCATGCTTCTAAAGGAAAGGTATATTTATAGAATGATGGCATAAATTGATTTCGTTCTTTCTTTTATGATGTAATAATGCACAAAGATAAGCCGATTGATTTATTTTGAGGATATTTCTTTGGGATTTTT
>JAHDFT010000287.1 GCA_020628015.1 Bacteroidota bacterium | reverse complement strand
TTAACCTCAAATAACTCCACCAATTGACGGACATAATCGTAAGCGGTTTGACTTTGGGCTTGGCTTTACTCCCCATTTGTGCATATAAGCGGAAATGACGTTTTTCGGCTTTCGTTAGGGATTCGATGAGTTGGAGTAGCTGCATGAAAGGTTTTTAGTTTTAATATGGGAGTAATTATTTGGTGTAAATATTTGATAGTTATGTTTTTTAATTTTTTTCCTGAAATTAAGAATTTTGTACTTGTATACCAAGTAACTACTATTGATAAATGACAAACAAAATCTAAGGATTTTCCATTTCCTCCTGTTCATCTTGACTCACAAATTTCAATAAAACCTTATTCAATTCATCGGGCTTAAAGGGTTTGGTCACGAAGTCATTCATGCCAACCTTTAAGGCCCTTTCATTGATTTCTACTATTGCTGAGGCAGTCAAAGCGACTATAGGCACCTTTTGAAGATAGGTATCATCCTGTTCTCGAATTATTTTAGTCGCTTCATAACCATCCATGACAGGCAATTGCAAATCCATTAAGATAAGGTCATATTGTTTGGTTTTTGCCATGTCTACAGCTTGTTTTCCATCTTCTGCTAAGTCAAAAGTTGTCTCCCATTTTTTCAAGAAATTACCCACCACAATTTGATTCACTTTATGATCTTCTACCACTAGTATATGCATACCTGATAAGCTTGGGATAGTGGGTTGTGAAGGGGTATTGATGTCTTTTTGTATCCTAACTTTAGACATTTTCAGCATTGGCTTGACCTCTGCTCTGGAAGGTGCTTGTTCTACAAAGTTGCTATTTTTAAATGCTAATTGAAAAGAGAAATTGGAGCCTTGACCTACTTCACTTTCTACTTTGATCGTACTACCTTGTAAGGCAAGTAATTTTTTGGTAATGGTTAAGCCCAAGCCAGTACCCCCAAATTGTCTGGTTGTACTGGAAGAGGCCTGCGTAAAATTGTCGAAAATGTTTTCTATTTTATCTTTAGGAATGCCAATACCTGTATCTATTACCTCAAATAAAATATGACTTTCTTCAGGGGTATAATCGACAAGTGTGGCTTTGATAGCAATACTCCCTTTTGTAGTAAATTTGATCGCATTACTGACCAAATTATTAATGACTTGTGCCAATCTATTGGGATCACCGATTAGTTTATTCGCTATTTCTCCATCAATATTGATATTAAACTGCAATCCTTTATCATCTGCTAGAGATAAAAGCGTTTGGTGAATTTGGTGTAAGAGTTCTTTAAGGTCAAAATTGGTTTCTTCAAATTCAATTTTGCCTGCATCAATTTTATTAAAATCCAAAATATCATTGATTAAAACCATTAATTGATCTGCTGAGAATTGTAAAATTCGCAATCGTTCTAGCTGTTCTGAATTGGGATTTTCTTGCATCAAAAGATGGGTCATACCAATAACCGCATTCATTGGTGTTCTTAATTCATGAGACATGACAGAGAGAAAGTCCGCCTTAGCTAATGATGCTTGATTGGCTGCCTCAATCGCTTTTTTTAGTTTTTCTTCAGAAGCTCTTAATGCTTGATTTTGTATTTGTACGGTTTCTTTTTCTTTAAATTGTAAGCGAATCATTTTTTTGGTTAAGGCGGTAATAATAAAAATACCAATAACGTTACATATTAATAGGTCATAAATATGTATGTGATTAGAAGGATATACATATAGCCAATTGGGGAATTGTTGTTCTAAATAAGTAAGTAGCAGAAATCCAGCTATTAAGGTAACTGTAACAAAAGTCCAATATTTGTGATCTAAAAAGGCAATAAAACAAAAAGAAGTAACCAATAATACACTAGGTATGGTGCCTATTAAACCTCCATTGGCAAACCAGGTTATAGATAAGAAAAGTAAAGATGTGATATATGTTATAAGTGGTATTTGGGGGTAGAATTTAATTTTTTTAAAGCGAAATAGATAATAGCCAATGAAGTAGGTAATCGCTGCGATAATACATAGTACATTTATCATAGAATCAATTCCTATGAGTTGATTGATGACTAATGAAATGACGCTAAATAATGAAAATAAGGCACAGAAACCCATAAAAAAGATTTCTCTGAAGTTTCTATCATCTGTCCCAAAAACTAATGTGGTGATCTTGGCTCTTAATTTGTTGATATAGTGCATTGATTTTTTTAGATTTAGTTTTCAAGTGTCTAAGTACACTTACTACTTAGAAATAGTAAAAAATAGATTTACTTGTTACTTGGTCGATGTTTTGGGGCAGATTGGATGATACAATTAATGATTTTAGTTATGCTTAGGTGATATATTGATATTTGCAGTAGGAAGGTAAGTTTTTAATACTTTTTTTAATTGCATTGGCTCAAAGGGTTTAAGTACAAAGCCATTGAAACCTGCTGCCATTCCTTCTCTTTGCACTTCTTCCATAGTTGTAGCGGTTAAACCGATAATTGGAATTTGGTTAATAGTAGATTGAGGCATTGCCCTAACCTTTTTGCTGGCTTCATAACCATTCATAGTGGGCATTTGTACATCCATCAAAATCAAGGTGTAATCTTGTTCTTCCAAGGCGGTTAAAACCTCTGTACCATCCTCAACAATATCAAATGGAATATCCCATTTTTTCAAGAAATTAGCGATGACCAATTGATTCACTTTGTGGTCTTCAGCTACTAAAATACGAGCTTCCGCATTTTGTATATGTCTTTCTTGTTGGGCTTGCATCGGTTTTAGAACTTGGACACTACTACTGCTAGAGGTGATGGTTGCTTTTGAAGGAGCCTTTTCAAGATGATTGCTATTTTTGATTTTTAAAGTAAAGTGAAAATTGGAGCCTATACCCACTTGGCTATCCACATGAATTTGACTTTCCTGTAGTTCAAGTAATCTTTTTGTAATGGTTAGCCCAAGACCTGTACCACCATATTTTCTTGTGGTATCAGAACTGGCTTGGCTAAAATCTTCAAATATACTTTGTAACTTATCTTCTGGAATACCTATCCCAGTATCTATAATTTCAAATTTTACCCAACTACATTCAGGAGTATATTTATGAAGCGTAGCTATGATTTTTACTTCCCCTTTTTCTGTAAATTTGATGGCATTACTAGTTAAATTATTAATGATCTGAGCTAAACGGTTAGGATCACCAATTAAGTTTTCTGGAATTTCTCTATCAATTTCTATAGAGAATAATAATTCTTTTTTGGCAGCTATTGGCAACAAGGTTTGATGTATACTGTTTAGCCGTTTTTTCAGATTAAAGGAAATACTCTCAAAGCTCACCTTACCTGCTTCAATCTTACTAAAATCCAAAATATCATTAATCAACACGAGTAATTGATCAGAAGAAAACTTTAGAATTTCTAGGCGTTTGAATTGTTCTTTATTAGGATTTTCTTGCATCAATAAATGGGTCATTCCAATAACCGCATTCATAGGAGTCCGTAATTCATGCGACATTATAGATAGAAAATCGGCTTTTGCTTTGGCACCTTCTTTGGCTTTATCTATAGCCACCAAGAGTTGCTCTTCTGATTGTTTTAAAGCAGTATTTTGTTTGCTAACCTCCATTTGTTTTTCATCATATTTGAGCCGAATATGTGAGACAAAAATACTAATAATACTTAGGTTGAGTATCCCACCGATAACTCCCCCTATAAATAAAGCAATAGGATCAGTCAGTTTATGTACCCAACTAGGATTGTGATATTCCAGAAAACTAAGTAAGGCAAAATTGACAGCCACAATTAGTACAGAAAGCCTAAAGAATTTTTTAGGAAGTAGTAATATAAAACTTGCCATATAAATCATAAAAGCCATAGGGATAGAGCCAAACAAACCTCCATGAATAAACCAAAGGGCAGCCATATATACTTGCGATAATAAAATAAAACTTAAAGGAAGCCAATCGGGATAATTGCCTTTGACATAACGTATTCTTGTACAGAGATAAATAAGCGAATAGCCTATACCACTAATAGTGATCATGATGTTTAATGGAAGAAATTCATCTGCTGTTGATAAGGAGAATATACTTCTTGTACAAGCTATTGCACCTAAAAAACAAGCTAAAAGAAATATCTTTTCTTTAGTGAGTAATGTTTCGGCAAAAGGACCAAATAGCCAACAGCTAATCTGATTTTTGATAGAGTGAATCATTATCGAAGGAATTTAATTGATTATTTGTAGGTTGCAATCAATATTTAGGTAAGTATAAAAGGGAGATAAGGAAAGGGGGAAGGGATAGTATTAAATAATTCTAAAATAATGGTTTTTATATTATTATTCTGGGAAGTCCTTTGTGGTATATTTATATGATACGGTATTATTAAAACCTAGTTACTGAACTGATAAAGCTTGATGATTGGTCAATAATGTAATAAATTATATAGTGTATTGTTTGTGCAATTGTTACGCATGTTTATTAGTAAGTGCGGAGAGGATTTGGAATCTTGTGTCAAATAACATACATTATCTTTAGCATTTTATTTGACACAAGATTATGGAATGAAACGGTACTAGATTTATAAATCAAGTAATTGAATAGTAAAAAAAAGTGGAGCATAAGCAGGAATATCACCAATAGCAATATCGCCATAAGCATGTTTGGCAGGAACAATAATGCGAATTTCACCTCCCTCAGTAATTTGAGGAATGGTTTGTTGCCAGCCAGGAATGGTTTGTGATAAGGTTAAAATAGTTGGATTTTCAGGATCAATATTAGATTCGATGGGAGTGCCATCAAGTAATTCTAAAGTATAATTGACACTTATTTGGGTGTTGGACTCAACAGGTTTGCTACCCGTTCCTGGTGTTATTATTTCATAATAAGTCCCTCCATCAGTTTGACTCATTTGAAAACCTTTACTGTCTATATAGTTCTGAATACTTTCATTTTCCAGTTCTAATAAATGTATATCAAAAATAAGGACAGAGTTAGCTGGAATACTGCCTATTTGTATATTACCATAACCCAAAGCAGAAGGCAGTATGATTTTAGCTTTGCCTCCTTTGGTAACTGTTTGTACACCTTCACTAAAACCAGCCAATACATCACAAAGAATGAATTGGGCAGCTTCTCCTCGCTCATAAGAAGAATCAAAGACATGACCATCTAGTAAACTACCCTCATAATCAACAAGTACAGTACCATAAGATTGCGGATATAGACTTCCTGCGCCTATGTCTTCTACAACAACATAAGCCCCTGCATCAGTTGTATCTGTAGGAGTCAGATTATTGTTGCTTAAATAATCAGTTATTAGCCCTTGGTCAATACTATTTTGTGATTCTTTTTTACAAGCATTTAAACAAAACAATAGTAATATACCTAGAATAGCGGAGGAGTATTGATGTGTAAAATTCATTTTATCAATTAGGTCAATGAAAGAATATTGGATTAAATACAGTATATTAAAATTCATGAACAACCAAACCACTTCGCAATTTAGGTTCAAACCAAGTTGACTTAGGCGGCATGACTCGGCCAGATTGTGCCACAGCCATTAATTCTTCTACTGATACTGGATAAATGGCAAAGGCCAATTTCATTTCGCCACTATCTACCCGTTTTTCTAGTTCCCCTAGTCCACGGATTCCACCTACAAAATCAATGCGGTCATCGGTTCTTTGGTCTTCGATCCCTAATATAGGAGCGATAACATAATCACTAAGAATACTAATATCTAGTGATTGAACGGGATCTTCAGTTGCATAAGTATGTGGTTTGGCTTTTAATAAGTACCATTCCCCATCTATATACATACTAAATTCTCGTTTTTTTTGTGGCTTATATAAACCTGCTTGTTTCTCTATATCAAAATTTAAGGCAATTCTTGCCAATAAATCCGTTTTAAATACACGTCCTAAATCGGTAATTACCCGGTTATAATCAATAATACGCAGTTGATTATCAGGGAAAAGCACCGATAAGAAGTAATTAAACTCTTCCTCTCCTGTATAATCAGGCTTTGCTTCCCTCATTTTTAAGCCAACTTTTGTAGAAGAAGCTGCTCGATGATGCCCATCAGCAATATAAATATCTGGTACTTTGTTTTCAAATAATTGTACCAATTGGGTGATTAAAACACTATCAGAAATTACCCAGAAAGTATGACCAATGCCATCTTCTGCAACAAAGTCATAAATAGGATCAGTTGCAGTAACCTGAGCTACTAAGGCATCAATTTCAGCTACTTGTGGATAAGCCATCAAAACAGGGCCAGTATGTAAGTGGGTCGTTGTAATATGGGTAATGCGATCCTGCTCCTTTTGAGGACGGGTATACTCGTGTTTTTTGATGTGGTCGTTGAGGTAGTCGTCAATACTAGTGCCACAAACTAGACCAATTTGTTGTTGTCCATCCATTGTTTGAGCATAAACATACAAGCAATCTTGTTGATCTTGAACCAAGATGCCATTGTCTACAAAGGAATCAAAATTCTTCTTAGCAGTTTGATAAACAATAGGATCGTAAGGGCTAATTGCTTCTGCTACATCAATTTCTGAACGGATAATCCGTAGAAATGATTGAGGATTACTTTCTGCTTTTGACTCTGCTCGATTGAGTACATCATAAGGACGAGAGGCAACTACTGCTGCTAGTTCTTGTGGAGGTCTGTAGCCTTTAAATGGTTTAATATCGGACATAATGATTTTATTAATTGTTTTGATGATTGTGGAAAGTAGGCTATTGTGCAAATTTGGAATCTGGTAGTAAAATGATAGTAATGAATTAACGATTGACTATTATCTTGCCCTAAATATAAAATAAAAGTAGGAATTACCCATGATAATAAGAATATTATAATATTAATTTACTTGTTGTAAATTGGCTACTATAGTGAAATATATTTTTTGATATAAAAAAAAGCTTTATTTTGATAAATAGAAAATTTAAATTTATTTTTGTATTTATTATTTTAAATTTATTGATACTCAAATTTGATTTTTTAATAAAGATAATTTATTTTTCAAGCAAAAGTTAAGTAAGCATTTGATTTTCACAATTAGGAAACACTAATAGACTGTAAAATATATTTTCAATTATAGACCTTATTCGACAATTAATTATAAATTTTGTTGCTTGTATTATTCAAATTATCAATGCAGATTATGGATTACTAGCAATATTTGATTTTATAAAATAATCACTTTCCAGCATAATACCAATTGCTCAGAAATTTATCAAAGGCTTATAATAGAGTATGATATATTGAGCCATAATAAGACAATTTCAATTACTCATGATTTGATGCTTTAAGTAAGTTGCTAATTTTATTCAATCCTTAAAACAACTAAGGTTAAATTGATGAGCATTGGTATTCAAGACTAGATAGCCTTGTTATATTAATTCTTTGATTATCAAGGTTTTTTGTATGTAACAACTGTGTTTGTTGGTGTGGTATCTATTAATAATCATGAATTTTAATCTTCATCTACTGCAAGGAGATGTTTGATAGATTCATTTTTATGCAATAGAAATAATTGGGT
>JAHDFT010000286.1 GCA_020628015.1 Bacteroidota bacterium | reverse complement strand
ACAAGTTATTTTTTTACTGTTCCTTAGATCATTTGAAAATGAATCATAAGCAATCTATTGATGATTGCTTATTTGCATTACATTGACTAACTTTGCGGTTTCATTATTTCTTTTGATCATTCAATTTCTCAAACCGATAGTAAACTACAAAATGAGCCAAGATTATTTCAAAACAGCGCAAGAATTGCTAGATAATATTGAGCAATTCCATACCGATAAGCGGGCAGAACTAGAACAGTTCCGTATTTCCTACTTAGGGAGTAAAGGAAAAGTGAAGGGCTTATTTGCTGGGTTTAAGTCGGTCGCCAATGAAAGAAAAAGAGAGTTTGGACAATTGGCCAATGCGGTAAAGGCTGCTGCGGAGCAAAAGCTAAATTCCCTAAAAAGCTTGATAGAAGAGCAGGAAGATCAAACAATCGAGATACCAGACCTCAGTTTACCTGCCTCTTTCAACGAACTAGGAAGCCGACACCCCAATTCCATCGTCCTAAACGAGATCATTGATATTTTTTCTCGAATAGGCTTTGTCGTAGCAGAAGGACCAGAAATGGAAGATGATTGGCACAATTTCACCGCCCTCAATACACCAGAAAATCACCCTGCAAGAGACATGCAAGATACTTTTTACTTGGATAAAAAAGTCAATCCTGCCATGTTGCTTAGAACGCATACCTCTTCGGCACAATCTAGGGTGATGAAAAATCAAAAACCACCTATTAGAATCATTGTACCTGGTAGAGTATTTCGAAATGAAACGATTTCTGCTAGAGCGCATTGTCAATTCCATCAGGTGGAAGGTTTGTATATTGATGAAAACGTTTCTTTTGCCGATTTGAAGCAAACACTGCTCTATTTCGCTCAGGAAATGTATGGAGCAAACACAAAAATTCGATTACGTCCATCCTTCTTCCCATTTACTGAACCATCTGCCGAAATGGATGTTTCCTGCTTCATTTGTAATGGTAAAGGTTGTAATATTTGTAAATACACCAACTGGGTAGAAATTCTAGGATGCGGTATGGTTGATCCACAAGTACTAGAAAATTGTGGCATTGATTCTACCAAATATTCTGGCTTTGCCTTCGGAATGGGCATCGAGCGAATTGGTATGCTACGTTACAGCATAGACGACATTCGCTTATTATTCGAAAATGATGTCCGCTTTTTAAAGCAGTTTGATTCAGCTTTTTAAGCTATGACTATGATTAAGGAGAATAGGTCTATTGCGCCCTGCATTGAATCATCTACCAAATCCTTATAAGTATATGCAAACTGCTGATACCTTCAATTTTTTATCTAAACTCAATCGAAAAAGAGTTTGGAATGGCTTAAAAGTCCTTTCCTCCTATTACCGCTCTCGTTGGACAGGAAAACCTGTCCAATGGGGCTATCCTTTCACCGTCTCCTTCGAGCCTACCACCTTTTGCAATCTCCGCTGCCCAGAATGCCCAAGTGGGCTACGCTCCTTTACCCGTCCCACAGGAATGCTTCACAAAGATTTTTTTGGAGAAACCATTGATGAATTACAAGATCACCTTGTTTATCTCTATTTCTATTTTCAAGGAGAACCCTATTTAAATCCAGACTTTTTGGATATGGTCAAATATGCCTCCGAAAAAAATATTTATACCGTCACTTCCACCAACGCCCATTATCTAAACGATGAAAATGCCCGTCGAACCATTGAGTCAGGTTTAGATCGAATTATAGTCTCTATTGATGGAACAACTCAAGAAACTTATTCCTCTTATCGAGTAGGAGGGAAGCTGACCAAAGTAATCGAAGGCACTAAAAATCTCGTTCGTTGGAAAAAAGAATTACAATCTAAAACGCCACATATTTTATTTCAATTTTTAGTCGTCCGCCCCAATGAACACCAAGTAGAAGATGTCAAAGCATTGGGTAAAGAGATTGGTGTTGATGAAGTGGTATTCAAGACTGCACAAATTTATGATTACGAAAAAGGAAATCCCCTCATTCCCACCATTGACAAATACTCCCGTTACGCCAAAAAAGAAGATGGTTCCTATCAAATTAAGAATAAACTACTGAATCATTGCTGGAAATTATGGCATTCAACCGTTATTACTTGGGATGGCAGAGTCGTTCCCTGCTGTTTTGACAAAGATGCCAAACATCAAATGGGAGATTTAAAAAGCCAATCCTTCAAAGAAATATGGAACGCACCAGCCTATGAACGTTTTCGACAAAATATATTCAAATCTCGCAAGGAAATTGACATCTGTGCCAATTGCTCCGAAGGTACTAAGGTATGGATGCAAGACTAAGGAACTAATTTCCTTATTACAATGGTTAGGAGTGGTGTATATCAAGTAGGTAGATTGTAGCTGACCACATAATGATGTTATTGACAGCTATAATAAATATCATTAAATCACACTTCTCATCATGCAAAGTCGAAAATATAGCCGAACCTATCATTTCCCCTTTTCACCAGGAACCACTTCTGATGACCGCATCCTCAAAGATTGGGAGGGATTGCTTCAGCGTCCGATTATTATGACAGAAAAGCTGGATGGGGAGAACAATTGCATTAAGAAAGAAGGCGTTTATGCCCGTTCTCATGCTGCACCGACTCGTAACCCTTGGGCGAAAAATGCTTGGGCAATTTGGGAGCGAGTCAAAGACAGCTTAGGAGATTTCGAAATCTTTGGAGAGAATCTTTATGGCGTTCACAGCATAGAATATACCCACCTCAAAGCCTATTTTTACATCTTTGCTATTAGAGAAGGGGATCGCTGGCTATCTTGGGATGATGTTTGCTTTTATGCAGAAGTACTAGATTTACCTACCGTACCTGTTTTTAAACAAGGATTATTTTCTAAATCAAATATCATTACTGCTATAGAAGAAGGAATGGAGGCAGGAAGCGCACTAGGAGGCGAATGTGAAGGATTTGTCTTTAGAAATGCAGCCGATTTTGCAGTTGATGACTTTAAATATAATGTACTGAAATATGTCAGAGCCAACCATGTTAAGACAGATGAGCATTGGACAAGAAACTGGCACAGAGCCAAACTTTGGTTTGAACAATCTCCTAAAGAACGGAGAGCCTGATTGGGAATTAATAGAACAATTTCCTTGGGTATATCCCATGAAAAAATGTATGCAAAGCCCAATCCATCACGCTGAAGGGGATGTATGGACACATACCAAAATGGTCGTTACAGCTTTGTTGTCCCTAGAGGAATATCAACAATTAAAACCCAAAGAACAATATATTCTATTCTTATCCGCATTGCTTCACGATGTAGCAAAGCCTCAATGTACCGTTTTGATTGATGGAAAAATCCGTTCACCCAAACACGCTAAGGTAGGCGAAAAGGTAGTCAGAGAACTCTTGTGGGATGCGGATATGGATATACGAGAAAATGTCTGTGCCTTAGTCCGTTTACATGGCTTACCCTTATGGACTTTAGACAAGCAAAACCCCAATCGCCAAGTCATTGCTTCCAGTCTGCGTTTATGTAATCACCACCTCTATTTATTATGCAAATCCGATATTCTAGGACGCATCTGCCAAGATGAGGAAGCCTTAATCTATCACCTAGAATTATTCAAAGAATTTTGCTTAGAACAAAACTGTTTCTGGGAAAGCAAATCCTTCCACAATAACCACAGTCGATTTAAATTTTTCTATTCCAATAGCCAATATACTGCTGATATTTATGATGATACCACTTTTGAAGTGATCGTTTTATCAGGTATTCCAGGAAGTGGGAAGGATACCTATGCGGCAACATTGGATTTACCCATTGTCAGCCTAGATCAATTGCGTAAGGATAATAAAGTGAAAAGAGGAGATCGGAAAGGAGAGGGAAGAGTTATTAATGAAGCCTATGAAATGGCTCGGGAGTATTGTCGCAAAAAACAATCTTTTATTTGGAATAGTACCAATTTGAGTAAAGATTTACGGGCTAAATTGATCAATACACTAAAGGTTTATCAGGCATCATTCAAAATTGTGTATATCGAAACCAATCTAAAGAATCTTTATCAACGTAGAAAAGGAGAAATGAAAGATGCAGTCATTACTAAGATGTTACGTTTACTAGAAATCCCAACTTTAGAGGAGGCGCATGAGGTCATTTATTTAAGGAATTAAAAAAGAAGGATAAAATAGTCATGATGCAATAAAACATTTCTATTCATTTCACAGTTTTAAATAATAACGTAACTTTGTAGATCAATATGGCTAATTTATTAATGAATTAGCATACTACTACTTCTTCTAAAAAAATAAAAAGATGATGTCTACCTTATTATTTATTGGCTATCAAGAGATATTGGTGATTTTCTTATTGGTATTGGTCTTATTTGGCGGTAGAAAAATTCCAGAATTGGCAAGAGGAATTGGACAAGGGATCAGAGAGTTCAACAAAGCCAGAAATACCATTCAAGATGAGTTAGAGCAGGGTATTAAAGAGGAGAAAAAGCCAAGTGAAGGACAAAAGCAACAGGCAAGCTCATAGCTTTTATAATGGGGGCTTACTAGAAAACCTGCATTAATATAAATAAATATAAACAAATTCCCAATTAAGCATTATAGGATACCAAATAATGCTTAATTGGGAAAATGTATTTTATATATATCATCAAAAGCTCGTATAAAGCTTCCAATTTCATTTAAAATCCTAAGCCGATTTGGAAATTAAGGACGGTCTCAAAATTTTGCATTCCTATCAAACGACCAACAATACCTAAACCACCGACATTAAAATCGACATAACCAAAATCCCCCAATCGTCTTTGTACACCAAAGACAAGGGTTTGTTTGAATTGATACCCACCTTCTTGGAATCCTTCATATCTAGGACTAACCAAATGATTCATTTGATAACCAATATAATTCGCTGAAAAATTATTGGCACTCAAACCAGATTTGATGCGGCGCATAATATCAAAATAGTACCGTACACCAATTGTTGTACGCACTTTATTAATACCCCATTGGAAATCATCAAAAGTTGTCCCATCTTCATTAATGACCGTTCTTGTTAATAAACTAACACTCGGTCCTGTAAATACATTAATAGATAAGGAAGGAGCTAATTTCTGTTCTACACCTACCCCTGGCAATAAGCCTGGCGTTCTAAATAAAGCCACTTTAACCAAAGTAGTCTCCTGTATATCAGCACGAGTAAAGTAGTCGTATTTTTCTTTAAAAGTAAAATCAGATTCCTCCTCCCCTTCTTCGCTATAGATGACGGCTATATCATCCGTTTTTTTGGCATTATCTGTAGCTTGATTTTGAGCTTGGACTTGGAGGAATTGTGTTAAAAAATAGCATAAAAAGATAGTTGGAAGTATATTTTTCATGAGTGCGGTTTTTAAATACAATAATTACTTGGTTGATAGTACCTGTACCTAAATTTATACTATCAGTAACTGATTAAATAAATATGCGGGTTAATAATGGGCTTAGATTATTTATTCTTCAATCATAATTTTACCAAAACTAGTGTTCACTTTCACGCCGCCTTCCCCTTCATTATTGATGGAGACGACCTTTTTCTTTTTATTGGAATCTTCTACTACTTCAGCATCTAAATGATCAGGTAATTGGATTTCTCCATAGCTATTTTCGAGGGTATAATTATACTTTTGTACATCATCTGTCTGGATAAAAACATCACTCTTCTTACCATTCACCTCAAAATCAGCCTCTTCACAAGAAAGCCCAATATGCACCTCACCATATTGATTATCAATCTTATAAGTCCCTTCGACTTCTTTGATGTCAATATTAGAGTTTTCACTATTGATCGCTCCTCCACCAGATAAATGACTGGCTTTGACATCACTCAAATTCGTATTGACCGATAAAGGCGCATTGATTTCCTCCAAACTCACCTTTCCATATTCCGATTTCAAAGCCACATCCCCCTCTAAATTATTCATCTCGACATTACCAAAATAATTAGAAATGTCTAACTGACTACTTTGTGGGACTTTGACCTCATATTCGGTCTTCATATTGGCTTTAGGCTTATTGCGAGCAGGAATGCTAAAGTAATTTTTTAGGTAAACATCTTTCTCATTCTCTTCAACGATGTATTCCATATATTCAATTTCCTTAGCCACAATTTTTTTCTCTGGATGTTTAGCTGTCATTTTGATGGTCACGTCGATTTGAGGCTTGTCCCAGCCCTCGATGCGGATATTGGATTTCTCCCCATCAATTTTGAGTTTAACCCCTTCTTCCACCTTAAAAGACTGAGTGAATTTCTTTGTTGCGACTTGTATCTTTTTCTTGGGTGTTTGATTTTGGGCAACAACTAGAGAACTAGCTAAACAGAAACAGCAAATAATAGATAGAAGGATATATTTATTGATTGTCATTTTTGTAAGAATTATTTAGTAAAATAACTGATGTAATGATAGTTGGATGCATCATAAAACTTGATTACATCTATGTTACAATCATTTGTATGAGTGTCTTAGTCAATTCGTTTCTTTGCTTTTCCAATCGGATAAGATAGGAGTACATATCAATATCTTCCGATGTCTCATTGAGCTTATTTTTCAAAGAAGTACAACGAGTTTCAATATCATGTAGCTGCGATTGCAAGGCTGAAAATTCAGGATTAGCACATTCTGGCGGCAAACTAGAGCAATAAGCGGTAATAAATGCTTGCGCTTGTTCCCAATTTTCATATTCATGCGTCATGTCAAAATTTTGCATCGAAGGATCATCCATTGTTTCTTCCTCACTAAAAGCAATAGTTACTGTTGCATTATTAGATGCCATATCTCCCGAAGGATTAATGGACAATAACCAAGCTAATCCGACAATAAGCAATAAAGAGGCAGCAATACTTAACCAATAAGGTCGAGAAGATCGACGATTCATGGATACCACTTTCGCTGGGGCTACTGGATCTAAGTTGACTTCGATATTGTCCCATATAGCATCTGGTGCAGTTAGTGTCGGTAAACCGCCTACTGCTTGTTGTAGAGGAACCGAATCATTAGTAATTCGTGCTTCTTCTAATTGATCTGCAATAAAATCCCACTGTTGATCTAAATGATTTTCGATAGTGGGTAAATGTAATATTGCCTGATCTAAAGCTTGCTTATTGTATTCAATAGTATTGGACTCATCCAGTTTATTGATGGTCTTTTCCCATTGATCATCGGGTGCTTTTATCGTTTGTAGTTGTATGATGGCTTGGTCAAGATTGGCTTTTTGATACTCCATCCTTGAGCTATTTAGATCCGCTTCCACATCTTGCCAATGTTTTGCTGCATTGGTCATTGATGTATCGGAAAGTTGTACAATAGCTTGGTCAAGATTGGCTTTCTGGTATTCAATATCTGTATCTATTTGTGCAGCAATTAAATCCCAGTTTTCCTTTGGTGCAAGGAAAGTAGGTAAATCTTGAATTGCTTTTTGTAGATATTGAGGATTCTTTTCCATGTCTACTTGAAATTATTTTAAGGAATGATTAAAAAGATGTGATTGAGTTTTGCAATATAGAACAGGTAAACTACT
>JAHDFT010000285.1:1971-7529 GCA_020628015.1 Bacteroidota bacterium | reverse complement strand
CCAGCGTTTGAGTACTTCTTCCCGATTTTCCATAGTTAATATTATAGACTAATTAGGAACAGTAAAAAAATAACTGTTCAATTTTGATTGATAAATTTACCCCTATACTTCGTTAAGAAGCCTCGCCAATGCCCTGCATTGCCTACGTTTTTGCCTCATCTAGGGTCAAATTACCCTAACCAAAATTTGTAAATTTATTTTTCACTCGTTCCTTATTGATGTATTATTGAAGTAGTTCTTTTAAAATAGGTAAAACTAATCCTAGCCTTTGTTCATCCAAATCCCATTTTTGAGCAGCATTACTTGTACTTTTCCCGTCCTGTTTAGCTAATTTCCCCAATTGCTTTCTTTCTGAGGAAGAGTAATGGGTAAAAGATCTTCGGAGTAATGGTAGCAATTCATCAAAGGCGGTCGCATTCATGGAACCTAACCATTTATCCAGAATATGAAATAAGGATTCATTGTGGATGAGCAATAAGCCACTACCATGCAAAAATCCTTCTATCCAAGCAGCCGCATCGGTACTTTTATTGGCTGTAGATAGGGATAAACTCATATTTTGCTCCATCTTTTCCGTATCCCAGCTTCCCCCTTCAAATAAAATTCTTGCTGCACCAGCTTTGATTTTGGGATGTATCATTTGTCCTTCTGCCACCTGCTTTAAAGTCTCTTTCCAGCCCTCTAAATAAGCAGCCTCATCTATCAATTGAACAGCATTATTGACCTCCAATAAACGCTTGAAAGTTTGTGTGGCGACTTCTTCATTTAAATTCATGCAAGCAGTAGGTAAACCAATGAATAAACGAGGCAACATGGCATTAATCACCTGAATGACCTGATCTGTTTCGGTCTTTCTGACATCTCCATACCTTAATACCTTAACCAGTTCTGGAAGGGCCTCCATAAAATGGTGAACATCTGCATTGACAGCAGCCTTATCTGTTAGTTCATTCGTTAGAATAGTTATCAAAGCTCCAATATCAGCAGGGAAGACCTGGCTGAGTAGTTTGGTGAGTTGGGGTAGGGAAATGGGCTGTTTTACTCGATATTGAATTGCTTTAATACAAGCTTCCTCAACTGTATTTCCCCAAACAGCCGCTTCAATGACCTGCATTTCAAATTCAGGCTCCCATTTGAGCTGCCAATATTCGTGAAAGGTTCCTTTTTTGTTGTAGTTGTTTTTTCTCAACTTCCCCCATTCAATTCCTAGTAAATTGAGACGATGTAAGAAATGACTTTTGGCTAATTGGGCAGGTTTTCTCAGATCAAGGTCTATTTCTTGGTGAACACTCAGTACCTTTAACCTAAACTTCTTTTGGGCATCTAGGATGTCTTTTTTGAGGGGTAAAATGGGCGCACTTTCAGGAATTGACCCCATTTTTTCCCCTACGACTAGCTTTTTTTGAATTAACTGAAGGGGCGTAGGATTACCAAAGCAAAAAATGGTTTGCACAGATTCCATAAAATCACCCAAGACTGGGGAAGGTCTACCACGTAATAAGGCTAAGGTATTCGCCAATCGAGTCGCTTCGATCACATGAGCAGGAGAGCCATCTTGCCCAGCTTCTCTAAATAAATGTGCCGTTCTAGCCATCCATTCTGCTACAATTTGCCCTGTACGATTTTTAAAGAGCAATTCATACCAAGCAGGGGAATCTATACCAGCCCCGTAACCACTCGCATTCGCCAACCGTTCATAAGTCCAAGGAATCCAAGTAGCCGCCACTTTGATCTTTCGCATCCCTTTTAATGTTGCATTATCCTCCTTGACTTTGGGCATTTCTTGTAATACTGGTGCGTGCCAAGCTCCACAAACGACCGCTATTTTCTCATAGCCTTGTTTTTGAGCATTGCGAATACTTTTCCGCATAAACGCCTCTCGTTTGATGGTTTGTTCATCTATATTTTGGCTAAATTCTTCTCGCAAATGCTGCATCAGTTCAATGATATTATCGAATAAGACCGCATTATCTATTTGTTGTTCAATAATATCATCCCACCAATGCTCCCCATCTCGATAACCTGATAACTTAGCGATATAAGCCAAAGGATCTCGTTTAGCCAATAATTCATCTGGACTTGGCATGCTTTCTTCAGGATTACTTCCCTCATTAACTACTAGACTTCCCTCATTATCCTCCTTCGTTTCCTCAACTTTTGGTTTATTTGACCATTGATAAGATTGGGGTAAATCAATAAAAGATACAGGAATCGACTGTTTCAGGGCATATTTTATTGCCTGCCACTCTGGAGAGAAGCTTGCAAAAGGGTAATAAGCTGCCTGTTGTGCGTTCTTAGGATTATAAATCAATAAGGCTACTGGTGGGGACATTCCTTGCTCACTAACCATTGGAATCAAATCATTGGCATCGGTTGGTCCCTCAATGAGTACAATATCTGGTGTAAAGTCCTCCAAAGCTGCTAAAAGTCGTTTTGAAGAACCTGGTCCATGATGTCGTATACCAAAAACTTTAAGCATATTTTGGATTTGTATTTTGCTTCTTTAATAATAATATCTCACCTCATCTAATCAACTATTAAATCACCTCTCGACAAGCTCGATACAAATCCTTCCAGCCTTCTCTTTCCTTCACAACTGTTTCTAAATATTCTTTCAAAATGGCCTTATCTGTTGAAGGATCTTTAACCACAGCACCCACTAAACCACCAGCAATATCTGCGGCTTTTAAATGCCCATCGCCAAAATAGGCACTCAAAGACAAACCATTAGAAACCACCGAAATAGCTTCTGCACTACTTAGCGTAGCAGAGGGCGTTTTCAACTTTGTCTTGCCATCTACTGTTTTTCCACTTCTCAATTCTCGAAATACGGTTACCAATCTTTGAATCTCTTTCAAGGCTGGTTTTTCTGCTGGAATTTCTAAGGCTTTACCTAGTTTTTCTACTCTGGTCATGACAATTCGTACTTCATCCTCTATAGTTGCTGGTAAAGGCAAAACGACAGTATTGAAACGTCGCTTCAAGGCACTAGATAAATCATTCACCCCTTTATCTCTATCATTGGCTGTAGCAATAATATTGAATCCTTTTATGGCTTGTACCTCATCATCTAATTCTGAAATGGGTAATACTTTTTCGGATAAAATGGTTAGTAAGGTATCTTGAACATCGGCAGCAATACGGGTCAATTCCTCGATTCGGGCAATCTTACCTGACTGCATCGCTCGCATTACTGGACTAGGAATCAAGGCCTCCTTAGAAGGACCTTTCGCCAGTAATTGGGCATAATTCCAACTGTATCGAATGGCATCTTCTGATGTACCTGCTGTACCTTGTACCAACATGGTGGAATCTCCCGAAATGGCTGCGGATAAGTGTTCCGATACCCATGATTTTGCCGTTCCAGGAACACCGATTAGTAATAATGCTCTTTCTGTTGCTAGAGAAGCTACTGCAATTTCAATCACTCTAGCATTGCCAATGTACTTGGGACTGATTTCAAAGCCATTATCTAATTTCCCTCCCATTAAATATTGTAAAACTGCCCAAGGAGAAAGCACCCAATTAGGTGGTTTGGGGTAATTGTCTACTTCTTTTAATGCAATCAACTCCTCTGCAAACTCATGTTCGGCATGTTGTCTTAATATATTACTCATTTTGAATGATATTTGGTGTATTGAGTATATTATCTCAATACTGTATGATTATTTTTTACTAATTATTGCTAGAAAACCAAGCCTTATCCAAGCATTGTTACATACATCTGATGCCTCAAATTCAATACTTGAATGGCTTTGTCCAAATGATCTTGCATCCATTGTTGATGTTTAGCCAAAATCCAATTACTCAAAGCTGCTATAACTGGCTGTGTAGGTGGAAAATGAAGTGCCAATATTTTCAATTGATAAATGGGTTGATATAGTGTTGATTTTGATCGTTTATTCTTTTGATCTTTTTCTGCGGCTTTTTTCAACTCACTCAACAAACATAATGTAGTTGGCTCATCTATTTGGATAAAGTCATTATTTAAGAGGGCATAAGTGGGGTGATTGGATAATTGATTGGAAAAAAGTTGCTTTTCATCGGTCAAGTATTGTCTGACCAAGTTATTGGCTGCTTTAGCATCTGCTACCTCCACTAGACTAGACCAAAGATTTACTTCTAGCATATCTCTTAATTCCTTATCAGCTAATAATTGCTTTAGGATTTCGATTGCCCATCTTTCATCTTTAGAAGCAATAATGGCATATGACCAACCAATTAAAACTGCCTTTGGCCAATCACTATTTTTAGCTGCCTGAATGATTTTATTTATTTCCCATCCTGTCACATTTTCCCAATGTACAGGAGGAACCATAGCCAACATTTGTACTAGATAACCTGCTTTCTTTCCCATTTTTTTAGGGGAAAAATTAGGGTTAACACCATCTCGCTCCATTTCCTTTGTACAAGTTTTAGGCGGTTCGATAGTCAACTTAGTGGATAAGCCTGTCCAAGTCTTGGCAAAACTCATTAAAGCTGCCAAGCGATCTTTCATTCTTTGGACTAATATAGAATTGGGTAATTGTACTAGTAATAAAGTCACTACTGCTCTTACCTCTTTTCTACGATGATCTAATAAAGGTTCTAAGAAGGCTTCATCTTCTTGGTTGAGCTTCCATTGAAAACAGCGAAGCAATTTTGTTAAATGGTTGATAGATTCTGTGGATATGGTTTCTTCTAGTAATGCCTTTGCTTTAGCTGGCTCTTGTTTACGAAGGGCTTTAAAATAACGCAATCGCTCCTCAAAAACACCTGTTTCCCATTTTTCGGCAGCTACAGGTAATACCTTTACCCATTCCTCATGTTGAGCAGCCAACCACTTACCTCGTTCCCCTATAATAGCTTCTACCTGTTTTTCCTCCAATCCTAACCTTACTACAATTTCTAAGAATTTAGGTAATAAATCAGGTTCCATAATTTTTTGAGATCGAAAAGCCAAACCCACCCATTCTTCATAGATTTTTGCATGTTCAATCTGATTAAATAATTGATGTGCTTTATAAGGAAGATAGGCTTTGACCTCATCAATAGCTGCTTTTGGTGCAGTATAATGCATTTTCTGTGGTATATAACCTGCCTTACGAGCAATAGCCAATACACTAGCTTTACGTAATAAGTCTGCTTCTCCTTCTTCTTTGGTAAAGTCATTCAACCATGCTTCTGTTGGCTTTTTCTGCCAAGGAATACGATTGGTTCCTACTGTGGCTGTTTTGATAATATCATTCCAGATGGTCATAGTATTGATTGCTTATGCTATTTTTGATTAGGATTCGGGAAAAATTTATGATTTGTAAGTCTTTTAAGTAAGATTCTTTGACAAAGATCTGTGATTTATAAACTTAGAAATGGTTCATTTATCAACTCTATAATAGTTTTACCTAATAGTTCGTAAAACTTGTTCCATTTTTTTCAAAAAAACTTTCCACAGGATTTTCCAGAGAACCTTAAGTAATACTAAAAAGAACCTATTCACTCATTTCTACATAAATTTCACCTTTATACAATGGCATTTAAATTTGAAAACTTAGGCATTTGGAAAAGAGCAATTGATTATA
>JAHDFT010000285.1:0-1871 GCA_020628015.1 Bacteroidota bacterium | reverse complement strand
ACAATGGCATTTAAATTTGAAAACTTAGGCATTTGGAAAAGAGCAATTGATTATAGTGAAATGATTCACAATGTCACCTTATCTTTTCCGAAAACAGAACTATTTTTATTGACCCATCAACTCAAAAAAAATGCAGATGGTATTGCACTTAAAATTGCGGAAGGATCAAGTGCCAAAAATCCAGAGTTTAAACAGCATTTAAATGTGGCCATTCGATATGCCATGAACATTATTAGCTGTCTATACATCGCCAAAAAGCGTCAGTTAATTGATTTAGCTTTGTTTAAATTATTGTACCAAGAAGCTGGTGAACTCATTCATATGATTAGGCGATTTAGACAAACGCTTTAACACATGGAATTTCAGCAATGTATTATTTGTTTTACAAAGCCCTCCACCGCCTTTTTTCTCCTGCGCCTAGTGGTAAAAATTGTTTTCCATCCCATTCCCCAAATAAGGAAATACGATGTCCGCCACTTATGGCTAATAATCGCCAATGTTTTTGAAAAGTATTGTTAAAAGGAATGGCTTGTTCTTTATCATCAATCACCCACCACTGTTCTTTTTTTCTGATGATTAAAGCATAATTCAATAATGTAGGAAAACGATCTAAGAAAGGGTAGTGAGCCAATGCATTGGCATAATCTGCCAACATGTGTTCAATATTGGTATGTCCTATTGTAGTAATGAAAGGGAAATCTTTATTTGCACCTTTAACTTTTAATATAGCTCTTAATGGTAAATTAGACGGATAAAAGCAGAGTTCTCCTTCAAATGCCTGTCCAGAATTATAATGTCGATCAAAACCAGTATGGCCATAAGAAAAATCTAGTAGTAAAGCTGTTTTTTGGCTTTTTTCTCCTAGGAGCCACGTCCGTCTCATGGTTAATTGTTCCACACTTTCATGATGAATGCCTAATACCATCCAAGTATCTGTAATGCCTTTCGTTTGTAATACTTCTTCTTTTTTTACATTAAGTCCAACCAAACTTTTAATATCCTCTTGTATAGGTTGTTGTAATTGTTCTCGGTTTTGAAAGGCTTTGATGGTCATAAAAATATAGCCTAGCTGTGCTACTGTTTGATCCTGCCAATCTGCATATTGTTGAATATCATAGAGTTTTTTCACCATATTACCCAATCCAGGCGCACCAGCATCAACCATACGAGCTGCTCGATTGGCAAAATATTGATGGGATTGTTGTTGTAGGTCAGCTATACCTAAACGCAAAACATCATATAACCAAACCTCTAATTCCTGCAAGCCAGCTAAAACCCCTTCCAATCGCTTTGCTGTCCGTTTTTCTTGTGCTTTTAACTGTGCCTCTGTTTTGGGTTTATTGGCATTGGCTGCCTTTGTTGCTTTACGTTGCTCAGTAGCATCTCGTTTTCCTAGCCAATCTGCTACCCAATCAGGTGGATCTGTTGTTCCAAAATCAGATGCATGATTAACATACAATAGAAATAAACCCAAACCATGTTTACAAGGAAATTTTCGACTAGGGCATGAACATTTGAAGGCAGGTTTGCGTAAATCAATAATCGCTCTATAAGGATTCTTTCCACTACCTTTACATAATCCCCATAAAGCCACCTCATTTTTACCTAGCAATTGCCACTTTCGAAGTGTAGCCAATCCTTTACCTCGTTTTAGGTTAGCAGCATCAGGGGATAAGGATTCAACCTGTTCAACAGTCCACTGGGTTGACATAATTGAGAATTAAGTGTTTTTACAATAAGTAAAGCTAAAAAAAGGGGGTGAATAGATAATTCACCCCAAAGATTAATGGTTAGTTATAGAAGGCTATAAAAGAGAATTATTTTATAATTTGCAATGATAACAAGATTAATAATTATCTGATTTTACTATT
>JAHDFT010000284.1 GCA_020628015.1 Bacteroidota bacterium | reverse complement strand
GGCAAGGTCAAAAGTGCAATCTTCAAGGGTGACGTTGAGGGTGTCGGAAAGCCCGATACAGCCTAATTCATCCCTAACTTCAATGACGTATTGACCAGCAGTATCAATCACTATAGTTTGACCTGTTGCGCCTGTAATCATGGTGTCATTCGCATACCACTGCATGTCATCATACAATTGGTCTACGCTGAGTATAAAGGATTCCCCTTCGCAAATAGTTGTATCTGATACATTAAGACTTGGTGTAGGTAATGGCTGAATAGTAATGGTGACATCAGCACTATTGGTACAACCTAATGTGTCGGTAACCACTATCGTATAAGTTGTTGTGGTGTTAGGAGTCGCCACAGGATTGGCAATGGTAGGATTATCCAACCCTGTTGATGGACTCCATTGGTATGATTCTACACCATCGCTCACTAATGCATATAATTGTAAGGTGTTATTGAAGCAAATAGTGGTATCAGGATTTATAACGACGGTTGGTAACGGATGAACCGCTACTGGAATCATACTGTATAACTGACAAAATTCATCTTCTGGTGTGTCATCAATTAAAGCATAGACATAATAGGTGATGATGGTCGAACCTGTGTTTTGTGGTAGACTTGCACCCGTTAAGGTGGCTTGTGTACCATCTGCATTGGCTATGCCCAGCGAGCCAGTTTGGGAGCCATCGTAAGGGTTGCTCATTACGCTGGTGCTGTAGATGAAGTGGATACTATCTAGGGCATTGCTTGTAACCGAGAGGTCAAGACCTGTTTGGTTACCACACAGAAGCGTGTCAGTTGTTAAATTGGATACTGTTAAAGGACATATGCACTCCGTTATGGTAACGGTAAATTGTGCGGTATCAGCAGGACAGCTATTGTCACCAGTTAAAGTGGCAAGGTACTCGAAAGTAAAATTGTCTCCTGCGGTTAATCCAGAACCTGTTAATACAGCGGTTACTGGATCAAATGCACCAGATGGAGTGGAGCTGGTTTCAGTCCATATTCCACCCGGTGTAACATCTGAACTAAGGTAATTATTTAGATTAATGCTCCCTGCATCACCCGTACTATTCATACATACTTCTAAAGTATCTATATCTAATCCAGCATTAGGTGCAGGTACATTAATCACTAGGGAATCTGTTGCGATACAACCATTTTCTAGCACAACAGTCAATACATAAATTGTTGAATCTTCAGGATAGAAAACAGGATTTGGAGCTGTTGGATTGCTGATGGCAATTGCTGGTGTCCAAGTGTAAGTGGCTCCAGTTTCAGGGATAATGGAAAGTGGGCTAACCGTATCTCCTGGACACATCTCAAGCGTATCTCCTAGTTCTATCGTATAATCATAATCATTGGTATTGTTGATAATGCTGACTGTCGAAGTGAACTCGCAAGGTGGAGTCAAATCAGCAAACATATTGTCTAAGGTAAAACTTACCGTATAATCTGTATTTGTTGTAGGACAAGCAATAGGATCTAATACATTTGGATCGCTTAATCCTGTCGTTGGTGTCCATTGTGCATTGGTAATGAAATCAGCAAATTCTCCGAATGGCTCGAAATGAGGGTGTAATTGATAACATTCAGGACCATCTTCACAATTTTCAACCACTTCATAGGTATAAGTCAATTCTAAATCCTGATTGATGCGAATGATTTTGATGGTATCTATGAAGGTGCCACACTCATTACTCATACTTACATAAACCTCTGCTGCTAGGAAATCTGGTTCATTAGTGCCATAATCCATGTCTAAATAAACGATACTATCTTGTGTGACAAAGCTAAAATCAACATAATCACCAGAGATAATATTGGTGTTTAGATCAAGACCATAAGCGGCTAAAGCACATTCATCAAATAATTCGATAGCTGCGAAAGAATCCCCTAAAGTCCCTTCATTGAAACAATCTGCATTGGTTAATGTGGTCGTTTCTGGAAGGCTTAAGTCAGAGATGGTCACGCTTTTGATGAGGTCTTGACATTCACATTCTTCCCCATTAATTTCCGCCAAAATATGACAACCCATTCCATAAGGCGCAACAAAGTTAAAGTCTTGCTGTACCTGTGTTCCTGGAGGAATTGGATTATTATAAGTGCTAGATAATGCTTGAATATCGGAATTGTCTATTTGTCCATTTTGATTGACATCGTACCAAATATTGACTTCCGTATTTCCATTGACCGTTACTGTAGAAATGTTTTCAATCAATACAGATAAGTCTACTATTTCTCCACTACAATCTGGTGTAAGGGTAATGTCTGCACTTACTTCTATGATTTCATAATAAGGCTGTATTTGCACTTGATGCTCTCTACCAATATTGGTAATGACCTCTTTGATACAAGCTACATCTCTACAATCCACCTCTGTTTCGGAGGTGATTTCTACAAGGAACATGCCCTCACAAACTTCCTGTTCTGCATCAAAACTCACTTGCATTAAGCCTTCATGGCCAGCAGGTAAATCCATGCAAATACGGGTTAAACCATTGGTGGTTGTACCTGTTTGTGGATTTAATGTCCAAGTAGATGGAGCTGTTGCAGTTAAGGAGCCATTGACATAAGGGAATCCAGCAGGGAAGGTAATGCATAATTGCTCAGAAGTATCTACTGGTAAATCAGCATTAAGGTCGAATATATTGATCGTAAAATTATTGGTCAATGTACAACCTTCTGGATCACTTTGGTCGATGGTGGTTAAGTATTCATTGAATTGAGCAGGATTCGTCCCATCTACATAATAAGGATCAGAAGCTGCTAATTTAGTTTCTATGGCTTCTGCACAAGGATTGGTTCCTTCTGCGAAAAACTTAATAAAACCACCTGCTTCATAATCACAATCTGTTACCACTTGTACCTTAATATAAATGCGGTTACCTTCTGGTGTAGGGCCTGTAATCCCTTCTATCGGATCTGCCACATTCGCTGCAAAATCAAAGTAATGTTCTACACCATCAATTGTGGTATTTCCTGTAGGAATAAAATCTGGAATGGAGGTATAATTTGCTGGGTTCATCCAAGACATGTCTCCTGGATAAATGATTTCCCAGCTACCTGGAACGAAGGAAATTCCTCCTGTTAGTGGTAGATAGGCGTAAATGTCTAGGTTGGCAATTACCCCTTCTCTAACACTTTTGATTTCAATAATATATTCGGCAGTATCACAAACAGGTGTGAAGTAATCTGGCTCTTGCAAGATAGATAATTGCAGTTCAGCAGGTAATACTTCAATTCTTTGGATACTCATCATATCATAACAAGTATAATCTCGCTCATAAGGTAGCGGATTGTAAATGCCACAAACCGTTTCACAATATTCATCTCGACCAATGGTATAGCAAGTAGATTCGTCTATCGTACACCAATGTAAGGTGTCATTATAAGTGATGGTTTGTCCCAATTCATGTAAGCCTTCTCTAGGATCTTCAGGATATTGATCACAATGATTACCTGTCCAGAAAAATAGATCTGTTGGCTCACAATCTCTCATTTCCACATCCATCTCTAATTGGATACAATCGCCAAAAGCCAGATCACCCAATTCAATCAAACCGAGATTATAATTGGCATCTAGGGAAGATTGATCGTAATTACTTAGACTCGTTCCTCCATTGGTCATGTCCCTTACATCAAGAACCGCATAAGTCAATACGTCTGCTTGATAACCGACCCAAGTAAAACTTGCTGTGCCATCATCATTTTGATTATTACATACTTCAAAAGGAATGGTAACGACTGAAGAACTTGCCTGAATGACAGGTGTGGTATTGACTACAGTTATATCTGGATTTGGTCTATCCCATTGGGAGAAAGGAATATAGGTGCCAAAATTTCCATTGTCATTATCGTTAGGATCACCATTTAATTCAAAATGGAAAGAACGAGAATCTACACAACCTGTAGGACACCATTCATGAGCGTACCAATCATCTTGGTAATAGACATCGTAACCTATAATGATTTTATCATCAAATACACTTTCACATTGATCAGGAATATCCATTTCTAAATCAATTTGAACCGCATAAGGATCGCTAATATCTGCTAGATAGAATTGATCTAAAATGGCTCGGTCAGAAATGACATAATGTACACTTACATAAGGATGTACAGGTGGAAAAGGATAACCAGCCGTATACTGTCCTGTAGTAGTGGTATACACATTATTTGCTGTGATATTATTTAATACTGTACCATCAGGGAAAGTAAAGCTAAATGTAGGATTGTAATTATAACTTAGATAACCCGTTTTGATGGTCAAAACGAGGGAATCATAGTAAAGGAAAGGGCGGTATTCATCATCAAAAGCAGTTACCGTACTAGGTAAATAATTGTTGATGAAAGAGGTATTATAGGCTTTACAGGCATCAAAAGTTAATTCACCTGTAGATTCATAAAATTCGGTATTATACCCTGGAATGGCTTCTTCAGCTAAGTAGGCATAACCCTCATCTGGAATTGTAGGACAATGTAAAAAGGCACCATTAATATTTTTAACAATCCATTGTGCTATTGTAGGGAATGGACTAGAAGTATAAGAAGGATCAAAAAGATACCAGAAATCATTATCCCCTAGCTTAAGATCCGCAGAGAACTCAACAATATAGTCATCTAAAGCATCATCATTATCAGTTAAACAAGGAAGACTAATGATCCAATCGGAAAAGGCTGTACCTGCTGGCCAACCCAAGTATTCCATAGAGGTATTTTGATTGTAAATAGCAATATCAGCTGATGCACAAGTAGCAACAATATTACCACTCATATCATAAAGCGTTGCTTGTGGATTGACCAATGTGGCATTATTTAGAGCGGTAAAATTACCATCTCCTAATAGTAAAACCAGCGTATCACTTTCTAGTAAATCTCTAATGATTACCCCTGTTGAAGTAATGCGAACACTATCACAAGGCAATACATATTGCTCCATGTCAGCAGGATTGATAGGTGTGGTCATGGTTTCATCTGTCCAACCTACGGTTCCTTCTAATCTTTCAGTGGTTAAAGTTGCTGTAACGATTGGACAAGGATCTGGCCCACAAGCACTAGAGGTCACAAATTGAAGTTGACACAAAGAAGTACTTAAATCGCATCCTGTCGCTGCATCTGTACAGTTATAAGTAATTTCAGCAGGGAAGGAATAGCTGCCTGCTGTAGGTATAAATACATCTGTTATGGTAAAGCAATGGGAGGTTTTGAAAGGAGTAGGGTCATTGTAAGTGATATTACTGCTTGTAGGTGTTACGGTTAATATCTCTGTACCTGCATCATAGCTGTATTCCGAAGTAGTCAAAGCGTTACCCATAAATTCAACACCGCCAAAAGTTAATGGCATAGTCACTTCAAGGAAAACACTATTATCATCCGCACAGGTGACCATATTCGGACTAGCATCAATCCAGATGCAAAAACTAACATTTACATTTCCACCATCACAAGGCGGTGGAGGAGGGAAGCTAGAAGAAGTCCCCATTTCTACAAAAATTTGATTGTAGGTAGCAGATTGTGTAAAGGTTGTATTACATGCACTATAAGAAATGTTTACAAAGCGATCACTAATACCATCTCCACAAAAAGAACCTGCTTCTCTTTGATTGGCGCAATCTGGATCATCAAATAATGCTTGAATTTCGTCCTCATAATGTTCAAAATGGAAATTGATGACCGCTCCTTGAGCTAGGTCATCGGCAAAGCCATCTCCGTCTAAATCCTGTAAGGCATTACTGCCAGCTAATTGAGCACTATTGGCATTAGAAAGATCTATTGCCCAGAAATAATCATAGGTCAATACACCACTATTATTGTAGTAAGCACCTGTAGAATCTAAAACAACTGTTACAGGATAAGGAATGCCATCGCTTCCTGAAACGGTGACGGTATTGAAATCGAAAGGAATGCATTCTGTTCTATCCCAAGGGATTTCTACAATCAAATCAATGACATAGGCATCTGTAGGACTTCCAGAACTAATATTAGTCGCTTGAAAAGTCGTACTGCCCATATCACAAAAACTAGGATTGTCTTGGCTCTCTGTCCAATCCAATTCAAAAGTATTTCCAGTAATAATATTATCAACGCCTACTTTACCATATCCTGGACACTCAATGCCTGTATCAGCACAAATAAAGCTGGCGTGGTAATTATGTAAAAAAGTAGCCCCTTCACAACTTGCTATAAGGTCAAACACTTCGGTAATCACCAAGGTTTGACCTTCTAAAAGCAAATTGGATAAGGTAAGGGTATAGTCGCTACCTGTATCTACCAAATCTGCTGGATTGACAGGAATCCCATTGATTAGGATACTGACAAGGGTCATGGCATTCCCGTCATAATCATTAGTGAATAGCACATTATCTACAAAGGCATTTAATCCATCTTGGCTGATGGTAATGTCTCTGGTAACTTGCTGTCCAGCAGTTAGGTTATTGATAGAAGGGGTAACACTTAGGATGTTTACAATAGGGATAAAAAAGGAGTTATTATACTCCTGTACAGGAATATAATGATCAGTTTGTGGATTGCCGCTGCCATCTGTGTAGTTATATTCGTAGTCAATTTCAATGGGTTGTCCGGCCTGTAGATCGGTAATTAATTGACAGTCGGCTTTGATGGTAAAATAAATTTTAAAATAAGATTGATCGTCAAGATCAGGAACGGCAAATGTGGGATCAGTAGCACTTGTTGTTACAAGCGTAGGAATGGAACTCGTCCCATTCTGATCCACTATTTCTACATAACCATCCCATGTCACAAAATTAGGTAGATGAATGGTTAAAGTACCGTTGGTAGCAATGTCTGTGGCAGCAATAATGACCGAAACAGTATCGGCATTGCCACACAATACAATGTGATCGGGTTGTGGTTCCCCATCTACATTTCTTAAATCTTGCATCTGTATGATGCCCCCTTGAGCGAATACTGAATAATTAAATAGCAGTATTAATAGCAGTATTAAGCTTAAGCCCCCTAGAGAATAGGGTGAAGGGCTTGGGTTCTTGGTAGAACAATAGTTCATAAGGCTTTTTGTTTAAATTTGGTGATTTCTAATGGTGGTGGAACTCTTTACTGAATACTTTTTGTCTTGACCACCACCATAGATAGCAGTTTCATATTAGTTTTGACCTCGTTGCGTTTTTCTAGAAAATCTCTTGATACATCTTATTTTACTAGGCTAGGGCAGGTGAATAAACTTATTTCATTTCATTGGCTAGGGCGGAATGAATAATTAATAGTGTAAATAGTAAGGGTAAAAGACAATGGGTATTAACTGAATGACTGTAAATGATTTAGTTCACCATTCATGTAGCAAGGACATAGCTTCTCCAATTGACAAAAATAATTTGTCATCATATATGGTTGTTATGTGATTGGGAGGTTTGATCCTAAACTAAAAACAATTACAGTCTTAGGAAGTAAATAAGTCTACAAAAAAGGTAATTGATTAGTTAATTAAATTTAGCGTTATTGTATATAATATAGTAGTTTTGTTGATCATGTAATGATCAGGTTATAGTTAAAAATGGATCAATTCGACCAATACAAACCAATTCAAAAATTG
>JAHDFT010000283.1 GCA_020628015.1 Bacteroidota bacterium | reverse complement strand
GAGGCTTTTTAACGAAGTATAGGAGCAAATTTATCAATCAAAATAAAATTTATTTCTTTACTGTTCCTAAGCAACAGCAGTTTATACAAAATTCTTGATTGTTAATGTTTGATTTTAGTAGGGCGCAAAACATCAGATATATCTTGTATAGTAAAGATTAATAGAATAACTAGTTGATTAATAGTTGATGAGTTTTAATTTAATATATTACTTGCCATTAAAAATGGCTGTAAGTGTGGTTTTCCTTTTACAACTAAAAGAAGTATAAATCATGATAGTTAGGATAGAAAATGATTAGTGCATTTCCTGCATGTTATTCTAGGCTTGTATGTATTGTAAAATCCTATTTTGTTTCCAATTAGGCTACAGTTTAATACGCTGATTAAGTCTAAAATAGTTTGAATATGAAAAGAACACCTTAATTTTTACCATTACTATTCCTTTTTTTTCCACTATTTACTAAATGTTATTTAGTAATTGGTTGGGAAAGACCAATTATTGACCATGATGACATTTAGAATGTTTAATTTGGAAAGAAAATTCAGATTGATTTAAGAAGCTATATTATATAATAATTAAGGCGAAGGTAAATCCTTGCTGATTCTATATCTCCAAATAGGTATTAATCATATACTAAATTCAAGAGAATGCTTTCAGGAAAATATATCCACACCTAGAAGGTTTGCTTGCTAAAATGACCAAAAGAGGTATGGAAATGAGGTATGATAAATAAAACTAAGGAGAAATCATGCAGAAGCTGTGAACTTTAACACAAAAATACACTAACTTTTGTAATTTACCAAATCTAGTATTAAAAATACAATCAATTGTCAAGAAATTAGACAAATAAAGGGGAAAGTGATTGGTAAAAGTGAGTATTTTAGGATTTAACCTTTTTTAGTAAGGAACTTTTTTATAATTAAACTTCTTAAAACCCAAAATTGTTTTCACTTACCTACACATTAACTATATTTGTGCCAAATTTAAAACCATGCTGGAATTAAGTGTTATTAGAGAAAAGCCAGATTGGGTTAAGGAACGCTTGGCTATAAAAAATTTCCCCCATCTACAATTGGTTGATGAAATTGTAGAATTGGATAAAAAGCGTCGTAGTATACAAAAGGAATTAGATGATTTACTACACAAGAGTAAGTCCATTTCCAAAGAAATAGGAGAGCTTTATAAGCAAGGAAAGCGAGAAGAGGCAGAGGCATTAAAGCAGGAACCTAAACGACTGAAAGAGGAAATTAATAAATTGGAAGATAATTTCGATGCGATCAAACAAGAAGAGTTTGACCGCCTGATCAAGTTACCCAATTTACCTCATAGTTGTGTTCCTAAAGGACATTTGCCAGAGGATAATGTCGAAGTTCGCTCAGGTGGAGAACTGCCTCAGTTGTCGGGGGATGCCCTGCCACACTGGGAACTAGGAGAGAAATACAATATCCTAGATATGCGTTTGGGATCGAAGTTGACTGGTGCTGGTTTTCCTGTTTTTATTGGTAAAGGTGCACGACTTCAACGTGCTTTGATCAATTTCTTTTTGGATGAGGCTCGATCAGCAGGGTATACAGAAATACAGCCTCCACATTTGGTCAACGAAAAATCGGCATTTGCGACAGGGCAGTTACCTGATAAAGAAGGACAAATGTACCATATCGTAGAGGATAAATTCTTTCTTATTCCTACAGCCGAGGTACCATTGACCAATATTTATCGAGATGAAATTGTTAGTGAAGCAGATTTCCCGATTAAAGTGGCAGGTTATACACCTTGTTTTAGGAGAGAAGCAGGGTCGTATGGTAAGGATGTACGTGGCTTAAATCGAGTACATCAGTTTGATAAGGTTGAAATTGTACAGATAACACATCCTGATCATTCTTATGCAACTTTAGAAGAAATGTTAGAGCATGTAGAAGGATTATTAGAAAAACTGGAATTGCCTTACCGTGTCTTGAGGCTTTGTGGTGGCGATAGTACCTTTGCTTCTGCTTTAACTTATGATTTAGAAACCTATTCTGCTGCTCAAAAACGTTGGTTAGAGGTGAGTTCTGTATCGAATTTTGAAACTTTCCAAAGTAACCGTCTGAAGTTGCGTTTTAGAGATAAGGAAAGCAAGAAAACTAGACTAGCGCATACTCTAAATGGTAGTGCTTTGGCTCTTGCCCGTATTGTGGCAACATTGTTAGAAAATAATCAGACTCCTGAAGGAATTGTTATTCCTTGGGCATTGAGACAGTATACAGGATTTGAAATTATTAATTAAATAAATAATTAAGTCCGTAATTAAGTATCAGTAACAATGTATAGTATAAAGTGTACTAGGATAATATCTTTAATGTCCTATTAACTATACGTTGTTACTGATTAATCATTAATGATATTCACTTCTGTTTCTAATAACAGACCAAATTTTTCTACTACACTTTGTTGGATGGCTTGTGCTACTGCCCATATTTCCGCTCCTTTTGCCTCCCCATAGTTGACCAATACCAAAGCATGCCGCTCATAAGTGCCTGTTTGACCAATTTTTTTGCCTTTCCAACCACATTGTTCAATCAACCATGCCGCAGGAATTTTTATTTGTGTGGAGTCTGCCTTTATATAATAAGGCATATTGGGATAAGTTTGCTGTAATTGTTCAAAGGTATTTTGATCAATAATGGGATTTTTGAAAAAGCTTCCTGCATTACCTAGATGCTTGGGATCTGGTAATTTTGATTGTCGAATGGCAATAATAACCTTACTCAATGTATTTATGTTAATAGGTGTGCCTTCTGCTTCTAAAAGGTCAAGCATTTTTTTTACTGCGCCATAATTGGTTTGTAATTGAGGCTTTTTATTAAGTTTAAAGGTGACAGATAGAATAAAGTATTGGTCTTTTAAGGTCGTTTTAAATACACTTGTTCGATAACCAAATGCACAATCTTTCTTATAAAAGGTCTGTAAATCACCTGTTTTTATATGAACTGCATCTAAGCTAACAAAAGTATCTGCTATTTCCACTCCATAAGCACCAATATTTTGCATTGGAGCTGCACCTACCGAACCTGGAATTAAAGATAAGTTTTCGATGCCTCCCCAGTTACGGTCTACACAATACATGACCAGATCATGCCAGACCTCCCCTCCATAAGCCATGACCCACACATGATCTTCCGTTTCTTTGATCACATGAATGCCTTTGAATTGATTGTGAATCACTACACCGTCATAATCTTTACAAAAAAGGACATTGCTACCACCGCCCAAAATCATTTTAGGGCTATTGTCAAATAAGGGCGCAAAAATCAACTCTCTAAGATCTTCTAAACGTCTTATTGGAGAAAAAAAGCGAGCTTTCGCGGCTACACCAAAAGTATGATAAGGTTGAAGAGAATAAGATTGGTAAATGGTCATGTGTATATTAGTTTTAGGAATAGTGGTTTATATCTATTTATTATAGAACTATTAGAGAAAACAATTATTTCAAACGATTCAAACCCGCTTTAGCTTGTTGCTCAATACTATTTTCATAGTCGTAATCACTATATTGGAAGCATTCTTTATAATAATTACGTGCTTGTTCTTGATCATTTTGCCATTCATAAATTTTGCCAATTTGCAAGCAAGATTTAGGTGCAAAATAAGAACCTTCACCAACCTCACTAGCCATAGTCAATTGATAATATTCAATCGCATCATCTAGCCTACCTAAGCCTTCACATACTCTGCCGTAACGATAATTCAACTCCAAGACATGTTCATTCGATAGACCAATTGTAGGTGTATTATCTAGTACAACCAAAGCCTGTTCATAATTACCTCCATCAAACAATAAACGAGCCTTTAATAAATCACGATGTAGTAATTTTCCTGATTTTGCCCATTTATCGGCTGATTTATCGGCATCCATATTAGTGGTACCATAGGTCAAACACTTTTGCATATAATCAAAGTATGTCGATTCGTCTTCAAATAATAAGGCATACCAAGCCAGTTTTTGATAAGCATCTTTTACATAATTTTTTCCTTTAAAGTTATGGATAAAGTTGAGCATGGAGGCTTTGGCAGATGAATCAAGGCGATACAATTTCTGTAAACCCAATGTATAATCCAATAACCAAAAGTCAATATAATCGGCTCCTCTTGGGCGATTTTCCAAGAGTTGAATGGATTGTTCATGATGTCCAGTACGAACAGCTATTTCTGAAACGACTAAAGTGTTCAAAAGATGGTCATTTGTGGGTAATGATTGGGCAATTTGCCAAGCTTTTTTTGGGGCAATATCAAGGTAGGTGAGTAAGAAGAGATGAAAATTAAGCCCTTCTTGGTAAAAAATGTTCTGATTTTGCTTGGAATAGGCTAGGAATTGCTCTAGTTCTTGAATGCCTTGTTTAATATCTCCTTCGAAGCCTAGTATTTTAGCTCCCCATTTATAATTATCAGGAATGGTACCTACTAGGGCATGAATAACACCAAGTGATTTTAAATTGAGTTGAAAGTCTGGAAATTTACTTTGATTGTTTTTGAGTAGTTTATAAGCTTTACGAACTTCCCAAAATGCTTTATAATATTGATTGTATTTAAGATGGATAATAGCCCAATGCAGATTGATTTCTGCTTGGCTTAATAAATAATACGGGGAATCAGGAGATGCTTTAGACAATTGTTGAAGTCGTTTTTCTTTATTGGGTTCTAATTGTGTCAATAATGCTTCTTCTTCTAGGATAAAAAGTTGAAAAAGGTCAATATAATTAGCTAATAATAGTGGAATGAGATTATTGGGGTCATCTTGTTCGATTTGATGCAAGATTTTTTGACCAGCCTGCAACCGCATTGCCAAGATTTCCTCATAAGCGGTTTGGCATTCAGGGCTAAAGTCGAATTTTGATGATGGGACAATGGATGGAGTAGGGGAAGTAAAAGATAAGCAGATGAGGGGCGCAATCAATAGTAAGAGTCGAAATAGATGCATATTACTTAACTTATTATGATGGCGGTTATAATGGTTGTTGATATGGATAGTAGCTAGAAAAGTATCAAAGGAATGATTTTACTACCTCATAAGTTAGTAGACTAAAATGACAAAGATGCGTTTACTTATCCTTGAACAATTAAGATAAGTAAACACATCTCCTTTTCATTGTGTATGTAGAATGAGTCTTTGTTTATAAAGCAGGTGTATGTTCAATGTCTCCGTCAATCAATATACGTCCGCAGTGTTCACAAAGAATTAACTTCTTACGTTGTTTCAATTCAAGTTGTCTTTGAGGAGGAATTTTACCAAAGCATCCACCACAAGCGTCACGATCTACAGAAACAACCGCTAAACCATTACGATAGGTTTTGCGAATACGTAAATAAGCCTGCAATAAGCGTGCTTCTACTTTCTTTTGTTCTTCCTTAGATGTTGCTTCCAAAGCTTCTTTTTCCTTAGCCGTATCTGCAATGATGACGGTCAATTCATCTTGCTTGATTTTGAGATCATTTTTACGGCCTTCGTGTTTTTTTTCTGACTCTGTTAAATATTTTTGTCTGCTTTCTATTTCTCTTTTAGTATCTCTAATGCGTTTATTCGCCAGATCAATTTCTAGCTTTTGCATTTCCATTTCTTTCGTTAAAGCAGTAAATTCTCGGTTATTCTTTACATCTTCCAATTGCTTAGAATAACGCTCAATTAGCCCTTCCGCCTCACTAATCTTAGTCTTATTATTATTGATATACGTATTATGCTCCTCTATTTGACCTTTCAAATTGCGGATTCTTTTTTCTAAACCAGCAATTTCATCTTTCAAATCTTCTACTTCAATAGGCAATTCTCCCTGTAATATCTTGATTTCATCAACTTTAGAATCAATCTTTTGTAAGCGATACAACTGTAATAGTTTTTCTTCGACAGTAATCATGCCTTTAATCATATCTGTGTATTTTGTTTTAATAATGATATAATTAGGTAATTGTGTAAGTGTTGCCAATCAGTACTTTTGTAAGTAATGATTAGCATTTCTAGACACATTTAAACCAAATATTTAACAGGATTGGTATTATTTTGTGTTAAAATGACCTCAAAGGTACTAAATTTATTCGTTATTAACTCATAAAATAATTCAATAGTAAATTGTTCACTCTCATAATGACCAATATCTGCGATAATTAGTTGGTCTTCTGCATCAAAAAATTGGTGATATTTATAATCTGCCGTAACGAATACATCTGCTTTTTGGCGGATGGCATGAGCTAATAGAAAACTACCTGCTCCCCCACAAACAGCAACCCTTTTGACTTTTTTGCGAAGTAAACGAGTATGCCGAATACAGGCCGCATTCATCTGTTCTTTTAGTTGAACTAAAAACTCGCTTCCTGCCATTGGTTCCTCTAAATCTCCAATCATTCCAGAACCAACATTAGGATAAGCATTTTCTAGTTGGATAATTTGATAAGATATGGTTTCATGTGGATGTACCTTCATTAAGGTATTGAGGATATTATTTTTTTGATAAGCAGGAAAAACCATTTCCACTTTAAAATCCCCATTAGGCATTGTATGTCCATCATTAGCAGTACTAATGCCTAACATATTAAAACTGCTTGTAGAAAAGGTATCTAAGTCCCCTGCCCCAGCATCAAATAAAGCTTTCCTTACAATTTCTACTTGAGCAATTGGACATAAAAAGGAGATTTTATTCAAAATCTGTTTTTTAGGAGCGAGTATACGGGAATTGACCAAGCCCAAACGCTCACAAATTTTCTGATTCACTCCATGTCTTACATTATCTAAATTGGTATGAGCAGCATAAATGGCAATATCATTTTTGATCGCTTTAATGATGACACGCTCTATATAGTTTTTACCTGTAATCTTTTTTAAACCGCTAAAAACTATTGGATGGTGAGCGATAACCAGTTGGCAACCTTCTTCAATCGCTTCATCTATAACCTGTTCTGTAGAATCTAAACATAAAAGCACTTTGGTACATTCTTGTTTAGGATTACCAACAATTAATCCAGCATTATCATAAGACTCCTGATAGGCAGGAGGGGCAACAGACTCTAAGAAATGAATAATATTTTTGATTTTCATCAATAATTAGGTTTGAATTCAAAAGAAGTAATGGTTTTAATAGCTAAAATTAGGGATAAATTAGAATCTTTTCGACTTTAATAAGTAAGTGATGGATTAGAAATAAAGTCTAACAAAATAGGAATCATCAATTATTTAGTCTAAGGCAAGGCACAAAAATAGATCATACATGGAATGTACATGATATTTTTGTAACGCAGTATTAGACTAAATAATAAAGGATATGACCGAATTTATTTCTGTTCCATCACTAAAATGAATAATATACCTAGTGCATATTAGGATATAAAATTAGTGCCAATTTATTAAATATAATGGAAATAAGAAATGTTTTAAACAATAAAATAAATACAAATATTTTTATGAGTCAATGTGATTAGGTGTTCTTTGTTTCCATTTTATAATAACGTACTGTGAAAAGAAATGTTTATAAGGGAAAAAATGCTTTTTCAAACGTCCTTATTTATGAGATAAATCATATCCTTGTATTTAATGCTTTATAGT
>JAHDFT010000282.1 GCA_020628015.1 Bacteroidota bacterium | reverse complement strand
CTTAACATTTCATAATAAATAAAATATAAATGACAACTTTAGTACTTTTTGCCCTACTTTCCATTATATTTTCCTTTTTATGCTCTATATGGGAGGCGGTTCTCCTAAGTGTTACGCCAACCTTTTTGACAGTCAAAAAGAAAGCTGGTGTTTCTTGGGCAAGTAAGCTAGAAAAAATGAAGGAGAATGTGGATCAGCCCTTAATTGCTATCCTTACCTTGAATACCATTGCTCATACTGTTGGTGCAATTGGTGTTGGAGCCAATGCAGAGGCAGCTTTTGGGAAAAGTTACTGGTTTGACTTTTTATCTGTACCAGAAGTAGTAGTACCATCAGTAATGACCATCCTTATCCTAGTTGCTTCAGAAATCATCCCTAAAACCATTGGTGCAACCTACTGGAAAGGCTTGGCTGGTTTTACTACTGTTTCCTTAGATTGGTTGGTTAAATTTTTAAAGTACACAGGTATTTTATTTATCCTACAGTTGTTTACCAAAATCATTGGAAAAGGTAAAAAGAAAAGCATTTTCAGCCGTCAAGATTTTTCTGTAATGACTGAAATGGGTGAAAAATCGGGTGCTTTGAAGAAAGAGGAATCGGTGATTATTAAAGGCTTACTAGGTGCGGATAAAATTAGTATAGAAGACATTATGACCCCTAAAAACGTCGTACTTGCAGGAGCTGCCGAAGATTCAATGGAAGATTTCTATAAAAAACATGATATTTTGCGCTTCTCTCGTATTCCAATTTATGAAAATGACAATCGGGATACAATGGATACATATATTTTAAAAGATACACTTCAAGAAAATATTATTAAAGGAAAAGGAGCAGAGCCATTGAAGGTTATTGAGCGAAAATTGTTGAATATTGATGAGAAAACACCTCTTTCTGATCTCTATAAAACTTTTAAAGAAAATGGAGAGCATATTGCAATGGCTGTAGACGAATTTGGACAGGCACAAGGAATTGTGACAATGGAGGATGTAGTGGAAACGCTACTTGGTTTAGAGATTGTAGATGAGTATGATAATGTTGAAGATATGCGCGCTTATGCACGTCAAAAGTGGGAAGAAAGGGCTTCTAAAAGGGGCTTGAGTGTGCAGAAAAAGAATGATAATGATAATGATAATAAAAATCAAAAGAAAGGTGGCCCGAAAGAAGATTTAGTTGGTCGAATTTAAAATATACTTTATAATCAATGACAAAAGCCTGATTAGTGTTGATACTAATCAGGCTTTTGATGTTTTATATTTTATACTTATTGATAGTGTTAAGTAACACTACCCCACTCACTCCTTCGCCTGCAAACCATCAATCAAAGCAATATACTTTTCTTGCGCTTGATCGGTAGAAGTACCTTTTAATTTTGCCCAAGCATCGTATTTCGCTCTACCTACCATATCAAATATTCCTGGACGCTTACCAGAAGCATCGCCCTTCGTCCCTTGCTTATACAAGCTATAGATTTTCAATAAAGTATCATTAGATGGACGCTTTGTAAGACTTTTAGAACGTTTTACCGCATCCTCAAATTTTTCTTGTAAAGTCATATTCTATATTTTTGTATGGGGTGATTCCATATCACCCCCAGATTCCTAAAAATTTACGCTGTATGGGTTGATTTCTACGGGTTGATTACATATCAACCCTCTTCCTAAAACATCCATCCACCTACCCAATCAACATCCCAGCAATCACAGCCGTCAATAAACAAGCGACTGTTCCGCCCACTAAAGACAACAAACCAAATTCGGCTAAAGTTTTTCGTTGACCAGGCGCAATCGAACCAATACCTCCAATTTGTATACCAATCGAAGCAAAATTCGCAAAACCACAAAGCGCGTAAGTCGCAATCACTAAGGATTTCTCCTCCATTAATATACCCGCAGCTTTCATTTTACCCATTGTTCCATAAGCCACAAACTCATTCAACAACATTTTTTCTCCTAGCAATTGACCAATAGAAGAAATATCTACTGTAGGCACACCAATCAACCAAGCTAGAGGAGCGAAAACAGTTCCAAAAATAGATGCTAGGTTTAATCCTGGATAACGTCCTCCACTCCACTCAGCCACATAAGCATTGAGTCCAGTATAATAGCCTACCACATTTAAGCAAATATAATCCATCATATCTACCAAAGCATAGAAAGCCAAGAGCATTGCCCCTACATTCACCGCTAATTTCAATCCCTCTGTTGTTCCATTAGAAATCGCTTCTAATAAATTACTTCCTACCTCTTGCTTAGGCACTTCCACATTGGTATCCAATTGATCATAATTTGTTTCAGGCACCAACATTTTAGCCGCTACAATGGCCGCAGGGGCTGACATAATCGAAGCAGCCAGTAAATGAGAAGCGAAAAAGCGTTGCATGGCTTCGTCAGTCCCTCCCAGCATACTAATATAAGCCACAAAAACCCCTCCTGCTACAGTTGCCATTCCCCCAGTCATTAAACACATAATTTCTGAGCGAGTCATTTTTTCCAAATAAGGCTTTACCGCCAAAGGAGCCTCCGTCTGTCCAATAAAAATATTAGCCGCCGCAGCCACACTCTCTGCCCCAGAAAGCTGCATCAATTTATTCATCACAAAAGCAAATCCATAAACAATCTTCTGCAAAATCCCTAAATAATAAAGCATGGAAGATAAAGCCGAAAAGAAAATAATGGTCGGCAATACTTGAAAAGCAAAGATATAACCAAAAGTGCTTGTATCTGCTACTAAACCACTAAATAAGAATTTCGATCCTGCCATTGTAAAATCTAAGACTCGAATGAAAAAGCCTGAAATCCAATCAAAAAAGGATTTAAAAAGCCCAAAGGAAGCATGAACCTTTGGTGCATAGAGGATCAAAAAAGCAAATAAAAGCTGTAAACCAATACCAGAAGCCACCTGTATCCAGTTAATCGCTCGTCTATTGGTACTAAATAGGAAAGTAATAAATAACAAACCCAAAATACCAATAAGCCCTCTCAACCAGCCATTATTAAAAAGGCTACCTAATGCACTAGGTCTATCATAGCTCATCTGATAAGTCTGTCCGTCTCCTGACATCGACAAAGCATCCTCCGTCACATTTTGAATGGTCAATTGTCGAGGAATCGGCAATGTAACTTTAGGAGCTGGAACAGGTGGTGATGGAATGACATTCCCCAAACTATCCCTTTTTACTGGAGGTTTAGGAGGTGCTTTAGAAGCGATAAAACTATCTATCGGCATGCCATTGATTGGATAATCAAGGGTAATGATTTGCCCTTTTTGTGACCAAGTGCCTGATAAAAGTAAGGTATCTTTAGTATATCGAAAACGTTTACCCATCGAATTATCCGAAAAATTCCATTCGATGTTTTCCTTATCATTTTTCCATTGTTTGGCTATATTTTGTCCTATAGCTTCGCTAGGAAAAGCACTTAGAAAGAATATCAGTAGTACAGGGGTGAAAAGTAAGGTTAATGGATTTTTCACAATGTTGTTATTTTGGAGGTTAGAGCGTTAGTTCCTAGTAAATCTGAACCAACAAAACGAGTAAAAATCAAGCTTCACCCAAGAAAGGATAACGATAATCCTTTGGTGGAGCAAAAGTTTCCTTGATGGAGCGAGGAGATACCCAACGCACCAAATTGAGGTAAGAACCTGCTTTATCATTTGTCCCAGAAGCACGTCCACCTCCAAAAGGCTGTTGATTCACGACCGCACCCGTCGGTTTGTCATTAATATAAAAATTTCCTGCCGCATGACGTAATTTTATCGTTACATCTGCAATCACTTGTCGATCTTGAGCAATGATGGAACCCGTCAAAGCATAAGGAGAAGTAGTGTCTACCAAGTCAATCACCGCCTCAAAATCTGCATCATCATAAACATGAATGGTCAAAACAGGCCCAAAAATCTCTTCACACATCGTTCTATACTTCGGATCTTTAGCCAAAATGATGGTAGGCTCTATAAAATACCCCTTTGACTTATCATGTCCCCCACCAATCACTATTTCTGTATCTTCATCCGCTTTAGCTTGGTCGATATAAGCCGCAATTTTATCAAAAGAACGCTCATCAATAACTGCATTAATAAAATTACTAAAATCCTCTACTGCCCCCATTTTAAAACTGCCCACTTGTGCTACTAAACGTTCCTTAACCGCCTCCCAAATACTCGCAGGAATATAAGCCCTAGAAGCTGCCGAACATTTCTGCCCCTGAAACTCAAAAGCTCCTCGACTCAAAGCAACGGCCAAAACATCCACATCCGCAGAATGATGTGCCAAGACAAAATCCTTACCTCCTGTCTCCCCCACAATTCTTGGATAACTCTTATACTTCGCAATATTAGCCCCTATCGTCTGCCACATATATTGAAAAGTACGTGTAGAGCCTGTAAAGTGAATGCCTGCAAAATCAGGATGATTAAAAGCAATTTCACCCGTCATTGGTCCATCTGTATAAATGAGGTTAATCACGCCATCTGGCACGCCTGCCTCTTGGAATAATTCCATAATCACCGCAGCCGAATAAATCTGTGTCTCCGAAGGTTTCCAAACAATCGTATTGCCCATCAAAGCAGGTGCCGCACATAGATTACCAGCAATAGAAGTAAAATTAAAAGGTGTAACTGCAAAGATAAAACCTTCTAATCCTCTATACTCTACTCGATTCCAAATCCCAGGGTTAGAATCTGGTTGATCCTCATAAATCCGCTGCATAAATACCGCATTGAAGCGCAGGAAGTCAATAAACTCACAAGCCGCATCAATTTCCGCCTGAAAAGCATTCTTAGACTGCCCTAACATAGTTGCTGCGTTCATCTTTGCCCGATACGGGCCAGCCAATAATTCAGCCGCCTTTAGAAAGATAGATGCACGTTGTTCCCAAGGCATGGCTTCCCACTTTGGTTTAGCTGCCAAAGCTGCATTAATCGCTTGATGCACATGATCAGCAGAACCTTTATGATAATGCCCCAATACATGTTCGGTTTCATGTGGTGGATGAATGGCTACTTTTTCATCAGTACGCACTTCTTTTCCATTAATAATCATTGGCAAATCTGCCTTTTGTGCTTTCGCTGCCTTCAAAGCTGCTTTTAAGGCTTGTTTCTCTGGCGAACCAGGTGCATAAGATAATACAGGTTCATTTTCGGGATAAGGAATGATAAAGTTTCCTTTAGACATAGGATTTAGGCTTTTTGAAGTGATTTAAATTGATGCTAAGGTAAGTATTTTTTTGAAAATAAATGATGAACAAGTATAGGAATACTTTGAAGGGGTATATAATACAACATTGGCACTATATATGCATTAAATAGATGCGTTATTATTTCATTTACAAAGAGAATAAGATGATGCGTTTTATTAGTATTAGTTTTTTTCTTATTATACTTACTACCCAATTAAATTTTGCTTGTACTTGTATAGATAATGCGGATTTCTGCGGCTCTATTGCCAACAACCCACCAGATTTGATAGTCAAGGGTGTGGCAATTGCCAATAATGGGCATGGGGTAAAATTCGCCATCTTAGATCACCTCATAGGTGTCGAAACACCTGATACCATTAATGTTTGGGGAGATACAGGGATATTATGTAGACACTATGTAAGCGCTTCTGCAGATACCTTGATTCTAGCATTGCATTATGTTGACTATATGGGCAATACTATAGGTTTAAGTGGAACAGTCAATAGTGAGCGAGCAGGGGATTTCATGTTGAGTGTTTGTGGCACTTTTAAGCTTTTTTATGAAAATGGTATAGTCAAAGCTCCATCAGGTAGAAAACTAACTTATGGCAGTCAAGCATTACAATACCCTATTTTCAAGGATGTATTGCAAGGTCCTCGTTGCAAACCACCTGTTGTTTTGAGTTTGAAAGCTGTTTTAGAAGGAGCCTATAAAACTACAACAGATATTATGCATACCAATTTAAAAGATGGCGGACTTTTACCAGAAATCAGCCCTTATGATCAAACCCCTTGGAATTATCTAAGTCAACAAGAAAAAGTCATCGACATGCCTTATAATACAGTAGATTGGGTATATGTTAAATTACTAGATAAAAATGACCCTAATATTGTCGTAGATGAAGCTGTTGGTTTATTACAAGACAATGGTTTGATTTATGGTGTAGATGATAAACGCAATAATTGGAATGCCAATTATAATTGGACTTATTTAGATGATATTGTGGATAGTAGAGGCTTGCGTTTTTATAATGCAAATCCAAATGAGGAATATTATATTGTATTATTGCATCGCAATCATGTTGGCGTAGTTAGTAAAGACCCTGTATCTTTGGTGCGTTTTCCACAAGTTGGGGCTACCCAGCATACAGATTATGATTTTACGATTGGGTTAAATACAGTCATGGGCAACAATCAAATGAGGGAAATGCAGAATGGGGAATACGCTTTATTAGCAGGAGATGCCAATAATGACGGCAGGATTACCATTCATGATATGAATATCTTTTATCTTGGAGCTTCACAAATTAATGGTTATTATGCTCCTGATTTCAATTTGGAAGGTAATGTAACCATTCACGATTTCAATTTGTATATTAAAAATGCAGGTACAATAGGTGCGAGTCCAGTCATTTACTAGCCTGTATGATTCAAGCAATAAACAATGACCAAACAAGCCTCACCAGACCCTAGTCATAAAGTTCTACTTTTTGGAGGTGTATACAGCAATTACCAAGCATTGCAAGCCCTCCAAAAAGTAGCGCAAACACATCAAATCCCACCTTCCAATATTTTTTGCACAGGAGACATCGTTGCCTACTGCGCCCAACCAGCCGAATGCCTCCAACTCATTCAAGCATGGGGCGTTGATAGTATTGTCGGCAATGTCGAAATCCAATTGCGAACAGGAGCCGATGATTGTGGTTGCAATTTCGACGATTCCTCTCGATGTGATTTATTTTCAAGGCAATGGTATCCTTATGCCCGTTCCAAAGTCAGTCAATCCCATATAGATTGGCTACATACGCTTCCCGATTACCTTCAATTTACCTACGGTCAACACCATTTTACCCTCCTTCACGGTTCCTACTTCAATGTATCCGAATACATTTTCAAATCCACCGATTGGTCGATCAAAGCTGCCAATTTTGAAGCCTGCCAAACAGATGTCATCGTCGCTGGACATTGCGGTTTACCCTTTTACGACCATCATCCAACATCAGGCAAATTATGGCTCAATGCTGGGGTGATCGGTATGCCTGCCAATGACAGTACCCCAAGAGTTTGGTACACCCTCCTCCATCCCACTCCCGAAGGACTTTCCTACACCATTCAATCCCTCACCTACGATCACCACACCGCCGCCGAATTAATGCGTACTGCACAATTACCCTGCGCCTATGCAGATACTTTGTCAAGTGGTTTATGGGACAATTGTGATATTTTGCCTGCGGAGGAAACCGCCCGACAGGGTTTACGCTTGCCAATCATTTACCAGTAGGGACAAGGCACGCCTTGTCCTACCCCATAACATCCACAGAATTAATTTGCACGTGTAAAAAATCCCTGTGGCCGTCACAGAATTAATTTGCACGTGTAAAAAATCCCTGTGGCCGCCACAGAATCAATTTGCAGCTGTGAAAATCCCTGTGGCC
>JAHDFT010000281.1:3983-7627 GCA_020628015.1 Bacteroidota bacterium | reverse complement strand
TCCCCACCAAACAATCCCTTCACCCAATCCACCACATCCTCAACCAAGCCTTTCACCTGCTCCACAATCCAAGTCACCACCTTTGTAATGGCATCCTTGACGGTTTTTCGCAATTCGGTAAGTATTTCTTTAATCTTCTTGAAAATGTCTCCAAGACCAAGCCACTTCGTAAAGAATTTGAGCAAGACGGGAATCATGGCTTTGAGCGTGTCTTTGATGAGCCCTGCTGCTGCGGTGAGATTACCCGTTGCAATGGCACTCATTGCCTCCATAAAGACGGATGCCAATTGAGCGAGTTCTTGGTTGTTTTTGAAGAAGAAATCGACGGCTTTGATAATGGAGATGGCGGAGTCTAAAATACCTGCGCCAGGTACGACTAAGGCGAGGATTTTAGAAATACCTGCTTTGACAATCGAGCCAATTGCCCAGTCTTTAAGCTTATCAATTGCCATTTTTTTGAGATCACCCATATTCTCCTTGAGCTGCTCCCACATGGCGATTGGTCCTTCTTCGACAGCCAATTGAAGCATATTAAAGGCTTGTTCAAATACAGCGACTTTCTTTTCTCCGAACTCTTCGACTAGTTTAGCTCGCATTTGGGCTTTTTCCTCTAGGAGCTTTTCCATGCCCATTTCCTTCAATTTGTCGATGCCGACTCCTGTTAAGCCTTCCCAGCCGCCATCTAAAAATCCTTTGAAGAAATCAACGCCTAGCTCAATGCCTGTCACCATCTTTTCGCCTAGTTGATCTACAAGGATGCCTCGAACCATTGGCCAGCTAATGCCCAAGACAGACATCACCATTTGAGCAATACCTTTGAGATCAAATTTCTTTGGAATAATAATGCCTGTTCCGCCCATCGAACCTGTCAACCATTGGGTTAGACCGCCAAGGATGTTCTCTTTGAGATTGCCTGTAAAAGCAGTAAAACCGCCTTTTAAGCCACTCAATAGATTCTTGACAAATTTAACAGGATTTTTAATGACATTGATAAGAACGGTAAAATAATTTTTGAAGAAATTGATAATCGGTTCTGGATTGACTCCTGCTTTATAGCAAATGTCTCGAACAAAATCTAGGGCTGCTTCTGCCAATTCACCAGCAATACCCTCTAACAAGCCTTTCATTTCTTCTTTTAACGCTGCCATTTTGGTTTCAATGGCTTCAATTCCAGTAGTTTTATAGCTGGCTAAGGTATTTTTTAATTGCTCGGCACGTTCTTCGATTTGTGTTTGCAGGGCATCCAATTCTGCTAGAATCAATTGCTCATTTTCTTCTGCAATGCTTTTGAGGGATTCTGGTAATTCGTCTACATAAGTGGCAATCTTAGTTCTGGCTTTTTCTATTCTTTCTCGACACTTCACAATCACCTCCTCACTTTCTGCATTAATCGTATCAATCAACTGATAAATCGTTTGCTTATAGGTTTCCTTTTCTGCATCCATCTTTTCCTTCACCTTCTTCACATTATGCACACCCTTGATTTGATGGGCTACCCAAAGCGTCCAGCCAAAAGGATATTTGAGATAACTATTATGTATAAAGTCCTTCATCCAAGTGTCGATATTATCCTCGAACTTTTGAGCAGCAGCTTGTTGTCCTGCTTCAAATTTGGTAAAGGCTTTTTGCTCTAAACGATCTAGTTGACTGGTGACATCATTTTGTGCATTTTCATAAGAAAAACGCATATACTGAGCAATCTTTGCTTTTTCGCTTTCAAAATCACCCTTTGCTTTTTCCTGATGACTTCTGGCTTTCTGCAAACCTTGCTCTCGATCTGTTTCCATACCCAAACGCTCGACCATTTCCTCTTGATCCAATTGATTTTTCAAATCAGTCAATGCCTTTTCTCGCTCGGCTGCAAGGACTTCGGGAGCCTGGGTGATTTTTTGATCCAGCAATTCCCGATCTTGTTTCACTTTCAATAGTGGTCCTGATTCTACAATATCTAAGTGTTCTTTAGAGATGTGATTTTGGTGGAGTAAATGATCGGATTGTTGCCGGAAGTAATCAAAATTACTGTATTCTGGTGGAATGACTGCGATGAGTTCATCTGCTAAATGGAGCGGAGCAGTAGGGAGGGCTTTTTCTATATCAGGCAAAGGTGCCACAGGATCAAGTGATTGTGGATTGACATTGCCTTTCATGGCTCCATAATTCTGTACAATGGCATCCTTGTCTACTCGTATGACATTTACAGCAGATTCTCCAATTTTATGGGCTTTCTTACTGCTCTTAAATTCATCTACATCTTTGAGTGTGTGCGGTAAGTGCATAATCATACTCAAATCGAGTTGAACATGTGCCAAGTCTTTATTGGTATGTGGAGCTTGTTTAGCTGCTATTTCTTCTACGACAGCTTTTTCGGCATTAGCATGTGCTTCAACAGGTGTAGGAACAGCAGCTTGTTCGGCTTGTTGCACCTTGACCGCAGGTTTCTCCGTCTTTTTTTCATTTGCAGCCAATTGCTCAATGGAAGCTTGTCCTTTTTGAATGCCTAATTCTGCTTGTTGATGCAAATATTCCCCTAAAGGATTGCCTTCGGGAATGGGAGTAGGCTCAGGAGGGGCATCTTCGCCATCTGTTGTGCTTTGCTGATTCGTGCTTGATGTGGCTGTTATGCCTGTTGGATTGACTGCCGAATCTTCATTGGGATTACTGCCATTTGCAGCAGCACCACTAGCACCATTATTGCCTCCTGTATCATTAGGTATATCTGGTGGAGATTCATCACTAGCCCCATTTCCATCCATTTGTACGCCTTCTGTAGTGGCGGTTTCGGATGCTCCTTCTTCCTTTGCCTGCTCCTCCGTATTGGACGTACTTCTATCCTTTTGCCCATTCCCTAAACCAACAAGTGGGAACGGTACATTAGATGTATTATCCGAAGTTTCATTTTGACGAAAGGAATACGGAACCAATGGAGCATGGTCGTATTTAGGTTCTCCATCATCAAGAGTCGATTGACCTTGATTGGAAGTATAGTTTTGCCCACCAAAAAACGGCGTGGTCTCTTGGCTGGCTCCAAAAAAGGTGGAGCTTCCTTGTGGGCTAAAGAAACTGTTGGGTTGATGAGCAGACGGTTTTTGATTCGTCTGATCATCCATCTTCTGATGCGACATATAAGTGATAATTAGCGTGACTCATAGGTGAATGGGCATTTTTCTAGCGCATAGTAGGCCTAAATTCAGGTAATGAGGCACGGGTGATGAGTAGTTTAAATTATTGATTTCCTGTAATTGGGCTAGGTCTAAATAGCTGGTCAATTGGGTTTATCATTGACCTCAAATTACAAGGATGAATATAAATGACGTTTACCTATTAGTCTCCTAAAAATAAGATGACTAAGTTTTGAAAAAAATGACTCTTAATATTATAAGTCATTTAGGTTTCGTATGTTACAACTGCAATAATATTGCTAAAGTTTCTTTTTAGCAAATTATTTTGATTGTTCTAGTAAGTTTATTTGGGCTTTAATATAGTGGTTACAGGTATTAGGAGTTTTTGTTTTAATTGTGTCATTTTTTTGTAAGTAGATGATTCAGTAGTTTGCTAATAAGCAGAGATTACTAGACAATATCATCATTAAAATAGGACATATTGGAAAAGTTATATTAGTACTAGAATTTTCCCAGAGGTCATTT
>JAHDFT010000281.1:0-3883 GCA_020628015.1 Bacteroidota bacterium | reverse complement strand
TTTCCCAGAGGTCATTTTAAAACTTTGGTCTCTGTTGGGATTTTCCCAGAGGTCATTTCAAAATTTTGGTTTATGCTGGGGATTTTCTAGAGTATATTTCAAATATTGGGGACATGATTTACTCAATACCATAAACCTCAAATAAATATTGAATAGCACTTTCCAATACTTTATCTGTCCCATTTTGTATATCTGTTGGAGAATTTTTAATGTAGACATCTGGAACATTTCCAATACCATCTGGACTAGTTCCATCAGGTAATAACCACATTTGATAAGAATATTGATACTGCCAACCATTCAATAAGAATCTTCTCATACTTGTATCGGAAAAATCTCCTGCGGTAGTGTCGCCAATTTGAGTAACATCTGGAATGGTTTTCATACTCAATACTAATTCTTCACCAGCACTAATGGTTCTTCGATCAGTAAGGACAATAATGGGCTTTCTAAAATGACTTTGACCAATTGGTTCTGTATAATATTCGTATTTAGGACCAAAATCATCATGATTGGGGCCATTTCGAGACTGGGAAGTGATGGTTAATACACGTTCTTGGGCAAAAATACCTGCAAAACGAGCTGCAATTTCGCTACTGCCTCCCGTATTATTCCTAACATCAAGGATGACCGCTTGATGTTGATTAAATTGAGCCACCATTTCGTCGATGACCTGCTCAAATGCCTCATTATTCTCCAAATCAATATTGCCCATTGATCCAATATACATATAAGCAATATCCTTATTCTTTATTTTCCCATAATAGAAAATATCTCTTTCCTCATTACTATCAGGAATCTTTACAAGATCAGTAATATAGGTATGCTGGATTAAGGATTCACTAATGGTCAATTTGGCTTGGTTGTTCAAGGCAAAACCAGAGATATAACTCTCTTTGCTAACTGGATTATAAATAAAGGTATGGCTATCATCCAGATATTCTATCATATTGGAAAAAATTGTCCAAAGCTCTTCTTCCGTTGTATTGGAATTGACTTGAGGACGATAGACTTGATAAATACTATCCCAATTCCAAGAACGAGCTAGAAATAAGCCATAATGTTGATCGAAATCATGCCAAAATAATTCAAAATTATTGACTGGATCATTAGGGGCTTCGGCAGATAAAAATACCTTTTTACAAGCAGCACAGCTAATGAGTAATACACCTAATAAAAATAGATATGGTTTCATAATTAAAATCTTGTGATGACATTGACTTGCCATCTATTTTGAGCAAGTGTAAATGGAGCCTCCAAAGTATTTACTGGGTTCCAATGCCGATAAGCTAAAATATAGTTGAGACCTAGTTTGAATTTGTCGGATAGGTGATAATGATAGCCTAGTTGTAGGTCAAAGGCTTGATAATGATTGAGCGATGCTAGTTGAGCATTATTGCTAATGAGCCGTAAGGGGTGAGATTGATTGATTTCAAGTTCTTCATCCCAGCCTGTAAGAGGCGGACGTATCATAAACGTCAGTAGAGGAAAAGAAAAATCAATGTGAAGACTTTGATTTAATGGAATAGCACAAGTAAATGTTACATTGGGTCGAATATCATGTGTAATAAAAAAAGTTAGTGCATTTTGCTCCTCAAAATCAACATAAAAGAGATTAAAAGCATAATAGGCTCCTAATTTTAGCAGATACTTTTTATTGGCAATAGGCATACGATAATGCCCACCTAATTGAAGTTCCCCATTTTGAAACTTGGATAGGGTAGCTTTAGAAATAGCTGCTTTTAACTTGCCATGACTATAATTGGCTTTAATGAAGTAATCTCCTTTAAGTCGATTTCTTTTGTATTGAATGCCATATAATAAGCCAAGCCCTGAGTAGTTTAAGGGAGAGAAATTGAGGTCTTGTAAATAAATATTGTTTAATCCTGTTTCTACTAAAATTTCGTGGTATTTATAGGGACGAAATTGAGCAGAGGTATATTGTAAACCAAAGCTTATATAAATGATGAGTAGTAGACCGATTTTTTTCATAAACATTTTGATTGATTTTGCAAAAAAGCCAATGAATAATCCTCAATTTGTGTGCCTTATTGTACTATTGACTAATACAGTAAGGTGCTGAAAATAAGTACTTTAGTTGATAGGCTTACCTAAATTGCTTTATCATCCCTTTAACCTTTTTTCGATAAGCTGAACCAATAGGCAAAACGACTCCATTAATCAGTTCTAAGTTATTACCTACTTGATTTTGAATGCAATCAATGGCAACGAGGAGTAAATTTTGAATGCGGGTGAATTTATTGGGTGGGAGTAGTTGTTCTAGTAGGGATAAATCAATGAATTCAATGACTTTTGTTTTATCAATAAGATGATAGAAAACAAAATTTTGTTCGGCAACAATGTAAACAATGTCTTTGAGGAAAATCCGATGAGTTTTATCATCTGCTCGGACACTTAGAAATAAATCCTCATAGTCTGGGGATTCTTTGTAGGAGGCGATTTTTTTATTTTGTTCAAACATACTGAGAAGATTAAATTGGCTATATGATTGCTCAAAACTAATAAAAAATCACCCAATAATGATTCAACTAATGTCCAACAGCCGTTGCAATACTAGCCACGCTGACTTTACAACCTTCGACTGCTAGTAAAGCATTGCCACAAGCCTCGATAGTAGAACCCGTTGTAATTACATCATCAACCAGCAAGACATGCTTTTTTTCTAGTAGCTCTGGGCGATGAGCAATGAAGACATTTTCCACATTTTTCCAACGGTCAAAATTGGATTTTTTGGTTTGGGTTTTGGTAAAAGTGGTACGTTGTAAGGCATCAGCATACCAAGGAATCTCCATACTTTGGGCTAATCCTTCCGCAAAACAATCACTTTGGTTATAGCCTCGCTTTTTCAATTTATCTGGATGTAAAGGCACAGGAATAATCGCTTCAATTGACTGAAAAGCTGGGGTTTGTTTGAGTGTCTGACCATATAATTGACCCATTCTAACACCTACATCTGTCCAACCATCATATTTGAGGTGGTGAATCAGCTTTTGCACTCTACCTCCTTTAATAAATTGACACATAGCGGCTACTTGTACTAGTTGAAGCCTGCCCCAAAACTGTTTGGCTAAGGGATTTTCTGGCTGTAGGTGATAATCTGTATAAGGCAATTCCAATTCACAAAATAAACAGATCGTATCTTCCTTAATCTGTAACTGTTGTCCACAAGCAGCACAAGTATCTGGGTAAATAAGATGAAAAAAATCGCCTAACCAAGAGTTTTGAAGAAGGCTATGAATAGACATAATATTGGTATTTTACAGATAAAAAAAGGCATAGAATATTCCATTACCAATGAGCTTTTATAAAGATGACTGTTGAGGCGGTCATTTTTCCCGTTTCCCACCAAAAAAAATTCTATCTTTGCGGCAAATTATCTATCATGAAAATATTAATGGTCTGTTTAGGTAATATTTGTCGTTCTCCTATGGCGGAAGGAATCTTGCAAGCGAAAGCAGATGCTAAAGGCTTGAATTGGCAGGTGGATTCTGCTGGAACAAGTAGTTGGCATGTTGGCGAAAAACCGCATAGTGGCTCTATTAAAATGGCTCGACAAAATGGGATTGACATTACCGCCCAACGATCTCGTCAACTAAAGGGAGAGGATTTGAAAATTTATGATCTCATTTATGCGATGGATACTTCTAATTATAATAATATTATCCCTTTAGCAGAAACACAGGAAGAGCGAGACAAGGTGAAAATGATTCTCAATGAAAGTTTTCCTGGACAAAATCGCTCGGTTCCAGATCCTTATTTCCAAACGGACGGTTTTCCTAGTGTTTTTGCCTTGCTTAATGATGCTTGTGAAAAGATTATTGAACGATATAGTTAAATTTTGGATTAACTCATAAACCCTTTA
>JAHDFT010000280.1:5726-7650 GCA_020628015.1 Bacteroidota bacterium | reverse complement strand
ACATATACTTTACAAATCAACTCATTTGATTGAGAAATGCTACATATCCCTTTACTATAAAAACAAATCAATAGCTCATAGTCAAAAAAATAACATATGCAAGCTAATTCATTTTATAAAATTTGGAATGGTATATGTAATTGTTGAGCGAGTAAATCGGTGAGCGATGCAGTTCATTGCTGATGGGTTTACTGATTTGAATTATTTTAAATATCAATGGGAGAATGGGTTTACAATGTGTGTCTCCTATTGATTTGACAGTAAAATTGAGAAAAATGTCGAAGAATTATCACGGCGGTTGGGTGTACTTTTCTAATCCTTTTTATGTACAGACCCAAAAGAATTACAAGAATTTTTTCGCCCTAAGTAGCAATCATTTGGCAAGCTTGGAGGAAGCGGCTAAGACGAGTGCTTTAATCGAAAGGTTAGTTGATGATTATCAACCTCTTCATGAGGCTTTTAGTGAGGTGTATGTGGAGTGGCAATCGGCTAAAGGTCTATTGAAAGGGCTAACGGCACAGGTGGATAAGAAACAGGAGACTTTGGTGAAGCGCATCGGTAAATGGGATGTGCGTTTGCAGACGGTCTTTTATCAAGATACGCCTGAGTATCAGGCATTATTACCACAAAAACGCAAGCCTTTTCAGTCGGGTTCTAGGGAACAGCGTTTGCAGGCTCTAAAGGTTTTTGCTAAGAATTTGGCTCATTATCCGCAATTGGCGGCTCTACAAAAAGAGGTGGGTAGCTTTTACCAAGCTTTTGTTGATTTGAGAGAACAGCAGCAGCGACAACAAACAACGATCACCCGTACTGCGGAGATTTTGAAGGGTTGTCACCAAAGGGCGGCGGTGCAAATGTATCGCAATCTGGGCATGTTGATTTATATCTATGATACGGGCTACGAATTGGCTTCTTTCTTTAAATTATCGCTTATTCGTAAGGTGTCTTCTAATGGTGATAATGAAACGGAGGAGGAATTGGCTTTTCCACCTTCGCATGAGGTTTTCCAAATGACGGATAGAGTGCCTCAGCCTGTGGTTCCTGTGGAGCAGGAAGGGGATGTGTTTGGTTGATTTGATTTATATCATTATATAAAATACGTGGGGACAAGGCGTGCCTTGTCCCTACGTTGAATGGATGACAACATAACCCATTTGGGACAAGACAATAAAATAATCGGTTTGAAATAAATCGTAATGTATGTAATTCGTTTATTAGTAGGACAAGGCGTGCCTTGTCCCTACGTTGTAATACCTGCCTTTTGTAAATCTTCTAATAAAACAGTCCAATCCTTATCTTTCAAGCTCTCCGCATAATATTTCTTCCTTTTTTTGTTCGCTAATGTTATTCGTAGACTGGTGTAAAACTCCATATTTTGATATAACTCTACTTTCTGGATGTCTTTTAATGGATAGATATGTTTGCGCCAAAACCAAATGTGATTCCTCACCACCAATTGCCCATTATGCAATAGAAAATAATGCAATTGATAGCTGTAAAAGAATGCACCTATAGCTACCAAAACCAATCCTGCCAAATAAGTCCCAAAATTACCTAGCCATTTAGTCACCAAGAATTGGAGCCAAATGGGACAGGTTGCCAATAGCCAGCACATCCACCATTCAAAGGTGAGATATGGATTGCCTTTATAGGTTTTCATGATTGCGCTTTAATTATTTTCCATTTTTTTTAATACAAGTTGTAACATTTTGGGCTTATCTTACACTAACCTAATTGTAAGATATATCTTTTATCCCCAAACCAAACCTACCAAAATTAATATTTGATTCACCCACATATAACAATAGCCATTCTTTCAATATTTTGAGACTCCTCTTTCTTCAATAACTGAATAGACGACTGAAAATTAATATTATTTTTTAACGACTATACTATTCTATAGCTCGATTGGAGATGGTATGTC
>JAHDFT010000280.1:0-5626 GCA_020628015.1 Bacteroidota bacterium | reverse complement strand
AATATTCAAATCACAATATGAAAAAGTTATTCCTCATTACGTTGACGATTTTAATGACTGGTGTTTTTGTACTAAATAGTTATGCACAAGAAAAAGACCAAACGGCCATTATTGGCCAAAGAACTGCCGCATTTATTGACCTTTACAATCAGCAGGAATTTGACAAAATGCGAGATAGTTTATTTGTTGAAGGAAAAGATTGGGATGGAATTGGTGAAAGTATGCGTGGTGTTTATCCTGTATATGGCGAAATATTGGATTATAAGGAAGTACGTAATTTGGGTCGTATAGCAGAATATGAACTTCAATTTAAGGAGGTGACTTTGATGCTAGTGATTAAAATTACTCGTGAAAAGAAATTGATTAATCACCTTCAATTGAGTGGGGTGTCTTCTAATATTGACTTTCCTGAAATAGATAGTACAACTACCGTCGAATCATTGGCTAAGGTTTATGATGCTCATGAACTAAGTCTTGGTCTTAGCATTGGAATTATTAAGGATGGTAAAACACAGACGCTTCATTATGGTAAAGCCACCTTAGATGGAGAAATTCCAAATGACCAAACGCTTTATTCCATTGGTTCTATCTCTAAAACGTATACGGCTAATATTGCAGCTCAAATGGTCTTGGCAGGAAAAATCAATTGGAATGATCCAGTAAATAAATACTTACCAGATTCTATTCCTACATTGGCTTTTAAGGATACCATTATGACTATCCAGCACCTTGCCACCCATAATGCCTGTTTTGATAGAGAGCCAGACAATATGGAAAAGACATCAGCTATTGATCCTGAAGATCCTTTTGGTCATTATACTGCTCAACACATTATGGCATTTTTGATGGATTATGAATTGCCTTATGCACCAGGTACACATACTAGTTACTCTAACTTTGGGATGGGTTTATTGGGTTGGATACTTAAAACCGTAGAAGATAAGAGCTATGAAGGATTGGTGAATCATTACCTTTGTACGCCTCTACACTTGGAAAATACTTATGTTTATCCACCTAAAGACAAAATGGAAAAAGTGGCTATGGGCTATGATAAAAATCTGGCTGAAGCTCCAATGTGGAAATGGAATAATGCGACTTTATTGGGTGCAGGTGCTTTGAAATCGGATATAATAGATATGTTGCGTTATTTGGAGGCAAATATGCAGCCTCAAAATACAAGTATTGCAGCAGCTACTGAACTGGTACATAGTCCTCAAGTAGCTTTTGTGCCGACTATTGAAATTGGTTATTCTTGGTTGATTCAAACTATGAAGAATGGGCAAGTCATGTATTGGCATAATGGAGGGACAAGTGGTTTTAGGAGCTTTATGGCATTTGATAAAGAAGCTCAAATTGGCGTGGTGGTATTAAGTAATACGACTTTAGATGATATAGATACTTTGGGGAATCTAATTATGGAGCTGCTTGCAAGGGAGTAATTAAGTGAGGAAACAGAAATACTTAACATTCAAATATTTAAAAAATTAAAATTATATTCAATCTTAGTGAAACATTCATACAATATCTCCCGTATATGTAAAAGAATCAAGTAAGTAACGAGTGAAAAATAAGTTCCCCGATTTTGATTAGGGAAATTTGACCCTAGACAAGGCAAAAAACGTAGGCAATGCAGTGCCTTGGTGAGGCTTTTTAACGCAGTATAGGGGTAAATTTATCAATCAAAATGAGGAAATTATTTTTTGACTGTTACTAAGCAAATAACCATATAAACCATGTAAATGAATACAACAACAACTTGTCAGTAAACTAATAAATAGTTTATAACGCTAATTCATTCACCCTAACCACCAATTTAAAATTGATTCCCACTAGCATATTGATCGCACAATTATCAGCTAGTGGGCTTTTTTATGTCCAGTTACAACTGCCAAGATAAAGTAAAATGATTGTCTGATGCCCCTCGATTGTAAAATGCCTTTCCGTAATCGAGTTTAAAACGTTTGATGTGAATGCCAAGTCCCATTGAATAACCTCCTAAGCTACCCAATCCATTGATTTTCATTTCTTGTTTGCGTTGATGATTGTAGGCAAAACGCAAAGTCAAAGCCTTTCCTAATAATAACTCTCCACCAAATATAAAATGTCGAAAAAATTTATCTGCGATATACTTCTTTTCTACTTGTTCTTCTCCATCATCTAAAAAATCCTCCACCACCACATTAGGATCATCATAGCGAATATCCCAACGATGCAAATGATGTGCTAGTATCGAAAATCGGAAAGGTAAGTATTGTAATCGCTTAGAAATACTCATTTGCAGATCAAAAGGAATGCTTTCCCTAGTACCTGTATACGATTTTAATTGACGGCCTATATTGACCGCATTGAGGGAATAAGTAAATTGGCTTTTAGGATTGTGATACAATACGCCTAAATCTGCGGCTACTCCATTAGCGGTATAGCTTTCTAAAGTCGAAAAAATGGCTCGTAGATTCATGCCATAAGACCAGCGTCTATATTGTCTTGCTGCTCCTACATTAAAGGCGTATTCTCCTGCTTTGAAGTCTCCTAGTATTTGCCCTGTCGGATCTGTGGCGGTAAAGGTGCCATAGGAAATGTACTTCATTCCTATACTAAAAGTAGTTGCTAAACTGTCGAAATGTCGAGCGTAAATGGCGTGACCATGATTGATTCCTGCTGCATAAATAGCGGTGCTAAAGGAGAGCTGATTGTGCATGGAATCGTTAAGTGCGGCTGGTTGTGTGGCGGCTATATTGGGGTCATAGTCATAGGCGGCAGTATAGGCTCCCCCTAGACTGGTGATGCGAGCAGAGTTGGAGAGGGTCAAAAATTGGAAAGTATGCTCCCCTCCAACTACTTGCGCTTGTAACTTTGTAGTGAAAGTCAAGCAGCATAAGCCTAATAATAGTAAGCAGATTTTTGGCATTCGTGTTATTTTATACTGCTTGATTATACTTCCCATAATCAAGCAGCTACTCTTTTCCTGAATTCAAAGCTGCTTTGACGGCTGCAATATTTTTCTTAGTGTTTCCGATGAAAATTTGTCCATCAATTAGAAATACAGGGCGTTTGAGAAAGGTATATTCTTCAAGGATTAAGCGACGGTAATCGGCTTCCTCCAATTGTTGATCTTTCAAACCCATCAACCGATATTTTCTAGCAACTCTGCTAAATAGACGTTCATAAGTGCCGCTAAGTTGCGCCATTTCCTCAATTTGCTCAGGTGTGATGGCTTCTGTCTTAATATCTTGATAGACAAATTCCTCCCCTATCCCCAACTCTTTAATGATTCTTTTGCAAGTAGAACAAGTGGAGAGGTGATATATTTTTTTTGACATGTGTGTTGGCTTTTAATAGATAATGGATTTACTTCGACTCCCCTTCTGCCGCTGGTGGTGTAGGTGGATCTTTGACCTCCCCTACCCTTTCTCCATTCTTGTATTCGTATTGTAAGCTAATGGTACCATCTTGGCGGTAATAAGTATCCTTACCATTCCGTTTACCATTATCATACTCCGTTTCTTGACGAATTTTTCCATCATCAAAGAAGGATTTCTTTGTACCATGCAATTCTCCATTCTTATAAAACATCTCATCTTTGATAATGGTACGAGTATACACCACTTTATACCCATCTAGTTTACCATTGACATAAGCAGAACGCATATTGACCGCCCCTCTATCATCAAAATTCAATACAATACCGTGAATTTGGCCATCTTTGTATGGGGTAACAGCTTTAGGTAAACCATATCGTTTTTCATAAGTTACCCAAGTACCTTCCCGTTTGCCATTCAATACATAACCTTCTACATGTACACCTTTGGATAAGGTATAATTTTCATCTAGTTTTTCTGCTTTCTGGTATTTGCTTCCAGCTAGATCAGTTAACATAAAGCCTTCCAAGTCACCACCAGCAGCTTCTGTTTTAGTTTCCGAGCTAGTTGTTGAGCTACTACCTCCGCTATTTTGGTCGCAAGCGGTTAAGCTTAAAATCAAGAAACATCCAATAAAATACTTGAAATACAGTCGTTTCATGGGTCTATCTATTTCTATTTGGTTTTAAATAAATTTATTGACAATGCAATGATTAAGCACACTTGGCATATATTGCCCCAATAAGCGCAATGACCAAGATAATGCGGAAAATTTGTAATTGTCTTTTATTCATTCGTTTTTTTTGCAAAAATAAAAATCATAGATAAAAATTCTTCAAGGAATGCTAAAAAATAAATAATTCATTAGGTACAAGCCCTAGTAGTCCATCCAATAATAAGTTGATTTTTTTAGTTTATATTTGTGGTGTAAAGAAAAATAAACCAAGCAACTACTAGGAGTTAGAACAGGTTAAAAAGATCTCATTTATGAAACTCGATAAACACAAGCAACTCTTTATGGAAATCAGTCAGTATATATCACAAGCAAAAGCAGATGCAGTAAGTGCCATTAATGTAGAATTAACCATATTGAATTGGAAAATTGGACAACGAATCAAACAAGATATTTTAAAGGAAAAACGAGGTACTTATGGTAAACAACTAATTGAAAAATTATCCCTGTATTTAACACAGGAATATGGACGTGGATGGAGTAGTCAACAATTGAGACATTGCATTCAATTCTACACTATTTTTGACACAGAAGAAAAACTCTACACAGTGTGTAGAGAATTAACTTGGTCACACTTACGAGCTTTAATTTACATAGAAGACCAGTTAAAACGAGACTTTTATATTGAATTAATAAAACTAGAAAAATGGAGCATTAGACGTTTTCAAGAACGGATGAAATCAATGCTATATGAACGAACTGCATTATCTAAATTACCAGAAAAGACCATTGAGGAGGAATTAAAACAGTTACGAGCGCATAAAGAAGTCAGTCAAAATATCATTTTTAAAGCCCCCTACTTATTAGATTTTCTTGGTCTTTTAGATACTTATTCTGAAAAAGATTTAGAAACAGCAATTTTAAACGAGTTACAACATTTTCTAATAGAATTGGGTGCTGATTTTGCATTTTTGGCTCGCCAAAAACGTATTGTGATAGATCAAAGAGACTACTATATTGATTTACTGTTTTATCATAGAAGATTGAAGAGTTTAGTCGCTATTGACCTGAAAATTGGAGAATTTGATGCTGCTTATAAGGGACAAATGGAACTATATCTTAGGTATCTTGAAAAATATGAACAACTTGAAGGGGAACATACACCAATTGGACTTATTTTGTGTACAGGAAAAAATGAGGAACATATAGAACTACTTCAATTGGACAAATCCAATATTCGTGTTGCGGAATATTTGACAAAATTACCAGCAACAGAAGTATTAAAAGATCGGCTTCATCGTGCTATTGCATTGGCAAAGAATAAGATTAAAAAAAATGGGAAGTAGGAAATATCAAAACAAAACCCATCTACTATTTATCTTATATTTTTAATAGTTATTAATTAACTTATTAAACAAAAATATTTCTACAATTGTTAATGCATATAGTAGTAAAATCAAATTTAATAAAATCTACTTTTAAAATTACATTCACCACTCCTACAAAAATCATCTTATTAAAAGTGAAACCTTATCATTAGTCAGTTAACAAACGCTTACTTATAACAATATATTTTTCCTTTTATTTATCATTA
>JAHDFT010000279.1 GCA_020628015.1 Bacteroidota bacterium | reverse complement strand
CCAAACACCTCGATATTATGCAATATCTTTTTCTCTCGCCATACCTTCAATCCTCTATAACCTAGCGCAAGTAGTCCCATTGAACCATTTACAGGAACCTTATAGCCCTTCTGTTCATAAGCTGCAATAGCTGCTTTCAATTGTTCAACATTGTAAGTAGCTAATAACTGATCGTACTTTTTCTTGATTTTGTCATATCTATTTCGAGGGTCTTGTCGCTCCTTTCGTTTTTCTGCTCCATAATCTGTTGCTTGATCGACAATCGCTTTGACCTCTTTTTTGATTTTTTTCTCACTAATATTGGTGTTCATATTTCTATATTTGCTTTATTGGGTTAAAAGTTACAATTAAGTATATATCGTTTAAGTCTGACTGACCCTTAAGAAAGCACTTCTGCGGCTTGTTGTTGCTTTTTCATCTCTGCCTCCATTAATTCTCGCTCTTTATCTGCTTGTTCTTTTAGTTGCTTCCCTTCTTCTTCTAATAGTTTGGCTCTTTCTGGGTTTCGGAATCTTGACTCATTATATAACTTAATCAACATCCTTCGACTACCTTCCATAAAAGGATTCAATTTAAGTGCAACTTCTGCGGCCATAATGGCTTGTTTGTACTTTTTTAATCGTACTAAACACTCTGCTAGGCTATGATGTGCAATTGGATAAATATAAACGAGATCAATCGCATTCAAAAAAGCTTGTGCTGCTTCTTTATATTTTCTTACGCTCATATAAATCTGTCCTAGTGTATAATAAGCTCCAGGATTTTCTTTATTCTGTTGTAATTCTTTTTGTATGGTCTTTAAAGCTAGTTGGTGTTTTTGAAGAGCTAAATATCCCCTAGCAGTTTGTTCATAATAACCCTGTACCCCTTTAGGCAACAAAGTTTCGGCTTTTTCATACATCCGCATAGCTGAACGTAACTTGTTATGTTGTAGATGTAGACTAGCTTGTAATATATGTACATTAGGAGAAGGGTAATTTTCTTCTTTGAGTAAGGTTTCAACCATTGTTGCTACTTCTTCGAAACGATTGACGATCATATAAACGGTAGCTAGTTTGGCAGTATAGAAAGGCTTAGGATTCAACGCTATCAAGTCCTCGAATAATTTGGTGGCTTGCTCAAGCCCTTTAGCATCCATGTAAAATAGGGCTTCTGCTAAGAGACATTCTTCTTTTAAACGTGATTCATTAGTGGCTTTATCTTCACTAAAAGCCTCCAATAATCCTTCCTTTTCCAATAAGCTCAATAATTCCTGACTTATCATTTCAGATATGATTCCTACAGTCGTTTCTCGTTTTGGCTCCGTTTCTTTACTAAAGTTCACTTCAATTTCCTCCTCCTCAAAAGCATTAGTAATCACCTTCCCATCAATATCATTCCATATAGACAGTCCTAGATAATGTAAGCAGGTAGGAATAATATCTAATTGCGTCACACCAAAAATCCGCTTACTTTGGCAAACACCTGTTCCTCTAAATGCCCAGACTCCATAGCTTGTTAAATCTTTGTGGGTAAAAACCGTATCTGTTGTGATTTGAGTCACCATATCTTCCTCCAATCCTTTTCTATAACCATGATTGGAATAAAGCATAACCGCCACTTCTTTTCCTGCTCGCTCCAAAAGATCTCCTAGTAAAAGATCATTCGTTTTAAAGATTAATTGGGTTAAAGCAGTTTGAATTTTACTCTTTTCTTGCTTCACCTGTTCCTCAATCAAATCAAATGCCTCTAGCATCCCTTTGATTAATGCCCTAAAATGACCATATGTTACCGAAATCACCTCACTTTCGCCCTGTTCAATAGCATGAATAGCTTGTTGGTGATGTATGGTATAGTTGGTCAATAAAGTTTGACAAGTTTGATAGAAACTGTCAACAGCTTTTTGCTCTCCTCCTTTGATTACTTTTACTTTTGGAAGGAGTTTAAATATTTTTTGGTAAAGTTTGGTATTGGTATCAATTGGTGTGGTTAAATGACTTTGTTGTTTGACTGGAAAAACTAACTGATCTATAGGAATTTTCAAAGTCATTTCGTCTTTTACTAATTCTGCTAATTGATAAAAGCTAGATACAAAAGTACCTTCAACTTTAGGAGCTGGATAAACAAAAGGCCAACCTAATACATCTATTTTTACCCCTTGTTCGGATAATCTTTCCCAAAAAGGTGCAACAACACTTTTATCTCCATTATAGGTCAAAGTATCGCTTGTTGAATACTCGGCAAAACTGGCTACTTGATGTTTATAAACACCCTTCCCACTAGCAATAGCATTAGTCAATACAATATCTGTAATGCTATCCATTAATTGGAGATTGCCACTGACACCACTATTGGCTAGTTGTTTTAGATTAGGTAAGAAACCCTCCTCTAATATTGGTTTGAAGTACTTCCAAGAAGCAAACTCCCAATTAATCAATAATAATTTCAAGGATTTATTTTTCATTGAGTATTTTTTCTATTTTTAAAAACAATAATACATCGCACAAGCAGATCACCATCAAATACCAAACACCTTTCATTTGATTTATGCTTATACAAGCCTCACTATTATGCGATGGAAATACTGTATTAATTTATAATATGAGTACACTATTTATTTATCTGCGATGTGAGTGAGTAATATTCATTAAATTCCTTGATATCGAGTACACTATTTGACAAATTCCTCAAAATGGAAGAGGAATAAATAAGTAAAAAAATGGTTAGAGTTTTAGAGATACAAATCTATTGTTAAACGGTATTAGCTTCTATATGAAATGTGAAGTACTGTCGTCTTGTAGACCAAAAATACAAGAGTTTCTAATTATTTTTGGAGTACATTTTTTTTCAATTGCAATAACCTAATATAATAGTCAAGAATTTTGGGGAAAGGTATATTCCCACAAATTACTAATTTCCAATTGTTTGTAAAAGAATATTCTTCCTATTTTTCTCTAAATTGCAAAGAAAACATGCATAGAGAAAGCTCAAATTTATAAATGGTAGTCACTTAATTTAATTTTAAATTCTCATAAAAAAAATAACAAATAATTCAATATAACTCATCCTCTATATTTTAGAGCAAAAAAAAATCAGTTATATTGTGTTCCTCTAAAATCAATTAATTTTTTATAAAAATTAAGATAATGTCATCTTATTGGCTGAAAATAAGGCATAAGTATAAGTAACAGCTAAAAATAAACCGACATCTTGTTGTTTAATTGGCTGCTATAATCGTTAGTTAGGACGGGTTCCTCGACGATGCTCGCATCACCTACGTTTTTTGCCTCGTCTAGCCACAAATTAACCGAACAAACATGCCTAATTTATTTTTTGCTTGTTACTAAGCAATTGAATTTCAACGTGTATTTCTAATTGTAAGTCTATTTTAATACTACAAAGTTCTATGTCACATTTAATAATGACAAAAGCAGCAATAACATTATTGTAGTATATTTGTTAGTACAAATAGTGATTGGGAATGAAGATAAATTGACTTATCACACCCAATTAATTCTTTTAAAAGCGAACAACTAATAAACAATTATAAATATATAAGTCATCTCTTCTCTTTTATTTGACAAAAATAATTACAAAAACAAATGCCACAATGAATAAATGTATTTTTTATTTACTAATACTTTTTATCCTAGTAAGTTGTAAAAAAGAAGTAGATGGTGGAGATACCAACAATCCTACACCACAAGACTCTGTAGTTGTAGATAATCCAACAGATACTACTGATGTAGTTGACCCACCGATAGAAGAAGAGGAGGTTGATTTAAGTAATTTGGATTTGATTAAGGTGAGTGAAAAAATGGGTGGAGTCAGTTTTGAATCTCCTGCTAATGAATTTCCGTCCAATTATTTGGCACCAATTCGAGATAATGTTAGTGCTGGGTGGATTGCTTTGATTCCTTTTGCTTTTAGTCGTCCTGGTACGAATACGGTTACTTTTAGTAATCAACAATGGTGGGGCGAGAGTGAAACAGGTGTAGAAGCCATTGCTGGTTTCGCTAGGAGATATGACCTCAAAATAATGATCAAACCGCAAGTATGGATGTCTTGGAATGATTGGGTCGGTACTTATGATGCCGAAACAGAAGAGAATTGGCAAAAATGGGAGGCAGATTATGAAAACTATATCCTTACCTTCGCTCGACTTGCCGAAAAAGTCGATGCAGAATTGTTTTGTGTGGGTACAGAGTATCGTATTGCGGCTGTAGAGCGTCCTGAATATTGGCGACAACTTATTGTTAAGGTCAAGGAAGTATATAGTGGGCAAGTAACCTACGCTTCTAATTGGGATAATTATGAGAAAGTCACCTTCTGGGATGATTTAGACTATATTGGCATAGATTCTTATTTCCCACTTGTTGAAGCAGCAACGCCAGAGGTGGATGATTTGATGAAAGCTTGGGATGAGGAGTATAATAATATCAAAAAGATAGCGGCTAAATTTACCAAACCTATTTTGTTTACAGAATATGGTTATATGAGTGTGGATTATTCAGGTTGGCGCAATTGGGAAAATGAGGATAATAAAGCAAATCTTAATCTCAATATGATTGCTCAAATCAATTGCTATGAAGCTTTCTTCCGCAAATTCTGGAATGAAGACTGGTTTGCTGGTGGATTTATTTGGAAATGGCATGCTGATCCTGATCGGGGAGGTACTAATGACAAGGATTATACCCCTCAAAATAAACCAGTAGAAGCAAATATCAGCCATTGGTATGGGCAGTAAATAATGCCTGATATTATTATTAGAATCAATAGCAGCTATCTATTGATTTCACAAAATTAATTGTACATTTACATTCTAGGTCATGATGGGAAAATACCGTTTATTTTTCCATCATGGTTATTCTTTACACTATCTGTTTCAAATTGGAATACTCCATTCCAATTGCTGTACAATTAATGAAATGATTTTATTTTTACTAACACTCTCTATACTTTGCTTATTTCATTCTTATCTATTTTATCCATTTTTATTGAAAAAATTAACGACCAATAAGAAAAATAACAAATATATTTATACTATAGAAGAAGACTTACCCCATTTATACATTTTACTAGCTGCTTATAATGAAGAACAAGTCATAGGAGAAAAATTAAAGAGTATATTCGACACTAACTACCCACTAGATCACATCACTTTACTTATCGGCTCTGATAATTCTACAGATCAAACAGAAGCAATTGTCCAAACTTTTCAAGCAAAATATCCTCAAATCCGCCTATTTTCCTTTGAAGGGAGAAATGGTAAAGTACGCATCCTCAATCAATTGGTTCAAAAGCATTTTGTTGATCTTTATAAAAAGCCCACTAACCTATTGATTTTGACGGATGCTAATGTTATTTTTACCCCTGATACATTATATCAACTAGCCAAACATTTCAAAAACCCTTCTATTGGCTTAGTTGCTGCTAATATTCTCAACAGAAATGTACATGAAAAAGGGATTGCTCAACAAGAGGAATGGTATATCCAAAGGGAAAATGATATAAAGTATATGGAGGGCAAGTATAATGGTAATATGATGGGGGCTTTTGGTGCTTGTTATGCCATGTCTGCTAGGTTATTTCGACCTATTCCTAGCCATTTTATAGTTGATGATTTCTACCTCAGTATGCTGGTCATCGAACAAGAATACCAAGCCATTAAAGAGCCTGATGCAATTTGCTGGGAAGATGTTTCGACAGATTGGCGAGAAGAATTTAAACGTAAAAAACGCATTTCGGCAGGTAATTTTCAGAACCTAAAGCGATTCAAAAAGCTCCTAAATCCTTTGACTGGCTTTACCGCCTTCGCCTTTTTTTCCCATAAACTACTGCGTTGGTTAGGCCCTTTATGCATCATTACCGCCTTCATTACCACCCTACTTCTTTTTTATAAGAACTACTTTTATCTATCTTTGTTAATCTTACAAGTACTAGGTCTACTTTCTCCGTTAATGGATTATCTATTAGAAAAAGTAGGCATTAAAAATCGCCTATTAAGGTTCATAAGTTATTTTTATATGATGAACTGGGCTTTATTAATAGGTTTATTTAATTATTTAAAAGGAATCAAAACCAATGTCTGGCAACCAACTCAAAGAAACATCTGAAGATAAAGCAACTTTCCAGTTCGATTCTATTCCTGATGCCATCAAAGCGATCAGAAATGGGGAACTCATTATTGTCGTAGATGATGAAGATCGAGAAAATGAGGGAGATTTTATCACCGCCGCAGCCAATGTAACCCCAGAAATCATCAATTTTATGGCTACACATGGTCGAGGATTGATTTGCGCTCCACTAGTAGAAAGTCGCTGTGATGAATTGGGCTTAGAATTAATGGTCAAATCCAATACTGCCACCTATGAAACACCATTTACGGTTTCGGTAGACTTGATTGGTTATGGCTGTACTACAGGAATTTCTGCATCTGATAGATCGAAAACCATACAGGCCCTTATCAATGAAAATACTCGTCCAGAGGAATTGGGCAAACCAGGGCATATATTCCCACTTCGAGCTAAACGTGGTGGTGTATTGCGTAGAGCTGGACATACAGAAGCTGCAATTGATCTTGCTCGAATGGCTGGATTTCAACCAGCAGGGGTTTTAGTCGAAATTCTCAATGAGGATGGTACAATGGCTAGATTACCAGAGTTGATTAAAGTCGCTGAAAGATTCAATCTAAAGCTCATCTCCATCAAGGATTTAATCACTTATCGCCTAGCCAAAGAACGCCTCATCAAAAGGGAAGTGACGGTTAATATGCCTACCAAATACGGTAATTTTGACCTTATTGCTTTTACCGAAATTCATACTGGTCAACAACATTTGGCCTTGGTTAAAGGGGGTTGGAAAAAGGAGGAACCAATATTGGTTCGGGTGCATTCTTCTTGTTTGACAGGTGATATTTTGGGTTCTATGCGTTGTGATTGTGGGGATCAGCTACAGGCTGCCATGCAAATGGTTGAGCAGGAAGGCAAGGGGGTTATTCTCTATATGAACCAAGAAGGGAGAGGTATTGGACTACTCAATAAACTCAAAGCCTATAAATTACAGGAGGAAGGAAGAGATACTGTAGAAGCGAACCTAGAATTGGGCTTCAAAAAAGATCAAAGAGATTACGGAATCGGTGCACAAATTCTTAGAGACCTCAATATTTCTAAAATCAAATTAATGACCAATAATCCAAAGAAAAGAATTGGTTTATTAGGTTACGGGCTTGAAATTGTGGATAATGTTCCTATTGAGATTGCTCCCAATCCACATAATGAAGCTTATTTAAAGACTAAAAGAGATAAAATGGGGCATGACATTTTGAAGTAAAGTCGTCTCTACAAAAACAAGCAGTTCATTTTTTGAAACAACTCGTATGTTTATGAAACAGCGTTAAATATTAAGGAAACGTTAAGAACATTAAGGAAAATAACCCTTAATGTTCTTAGTTTCTTAATGTTTCTCCTCTTTACGGCTATAAACAAGCTCAACAATTGAAAAAAATCTTTACGACTACATATACCATCCAATTCACAATAATCCACTTCCACTTAGTCGTTTTAAATCACACCACCCAATATCATGGATACCTAAAAAACAATCATTAAATCATGATAAAATAAGTACTCATATTATAAGGCAACACTTTTCTCAAATATCTAATGTTGATGAAAAAATGATATTTTTTTG
>JAHDFT010000278.1:5370-7678 GCA_020628015.1 Bacteroidota bacterium | reverse complement strand
TTTATACCAATTTTGATAAAAGTATATCAGACTATAATCAATATTATCAAAACTTAGCGTATCTTTATTTCCCACATAAAAATAGAGATAATTACGAGGATCAATTGCCCTATTTAAGCGAGGGTGCTTCTTGGATGGATATTCCACATGTATTTAGCGCACCTTTCTATTTTATTGATTATGCCTTAGCATTAATTTGTGCTTTACAGTTTTGGAGAAAATCCAGAATGAATTTTGCTGATACTTGGGAGGACTATATTCGTTTATGTAAGGTAGGAGGAAGTGTTTCATTTTCTGAAGCACTAAAAATTGGTGGATTGAAATCTCCTTTTGATTCAACAACTATTGATGAGGTCGTAGATCATTTGGAGGCAGTTTTGCAGGAGATGGAGGAGGAGTTTGTTGTTCAAAACTAAAAATAAATACCATTTTAAAATACCAGTGTCCTAATGGGTAGAAGGATACACCTAAAAAATACACATTTCTCAATATTAACTAAATAAATTATGACCACAAAATTTGCAGATCTGCCTTATAATAGGCCAGATATAGAAACACTCAAAACACTAATTGAAAATAAGATTAAAGCTTTCAAAACAACACAAGATTTTGAAGAACAAGTCGCACTTATTTTAGAAATAGAAGAAATACAAAAGCAGTTCTATAATACTAGGAGTATTGGTATGGTAAGGCACCACCAAAATATAAAAGATCCATTTTATGATAAAGAAATAGCCTATTTTAATAAGTCAATCCCTTTATTAGCTAATGCCTTGAATGCTTTTAATAAAGCTGTTTTAGCATCTCCACATCAAACAGCATTAGGCGAAAGGTTTGGCAATTATTATTTAACCCGTCTAAAAATAGATATAGAATCTCATAGTCCAATTGTCGATGCCGAGCAGATTGAAATCAATGAGTTAACCACAGCTCATTTTAAGCGAGTAGCGCAGGTGACTTGTATTTGGGAGGGTAAAGAAGGAACAATTTCTCAGTTGTATAAGCATTTTGATGACCCAGATCGAGCTATAAGAAAGAAAGTTCGGAATTTGTATTCGAAGACGGTTAATGAAAAAATATATCCAGAAGCCTCTAAGACCTTTCATCAATTGACCAAGATACGGTTTAGAATGGCAGAAAAATTAGGCTTTGAGAAACCGATTGAGCTATTTTACAAACATTTGGGGCGAGTAGATTATACCCCTGAAGATGTCGCACAATTTAGAAAACATCTAAGAAAAAGATTAATACCTATTCAAGAAAAGATGATTGAGCGGAAAAAGGAGCTGTTCCAAATTACTGATTTTCAATACTATGATAGTATGATACAGTTTTTAGATGGTCCGCCACATTTACAAATTCCAAAGGAAGCATTTGTAGAGACAACCGCCCAAATGTATAAGGAATTATCACCAGAAACAGATGCCTTTTTTCAAATGATGCAAAATAGGCAGTTTTTTGACCTAGACGCTAGATTGAATAAGGCACAAAGCAATTATGCTGTATTATTACCATTAGCTTCTACCTCCTTCATCTTTGGCAATTGCTATGGTACTTTCAGAGATTTGAGCTTTTTTACCCATGAAGTAGGACACGCTTTCCAAAAACATTTGACCGCTCAAAATCACCAAGAGATTTTAGCAGACTTTAATGCAGGAAAAGAAACAGCAGAGATTCATTCTACTGCAATGGAGTATTTTTGTTGGGATTGGTATGACCGCTTTTTGGGAGAGAATACGAATAAATATAAATACTTAAAGCTAAGTGAGGTCGTCCCTAATTTGTTGAATTTCTGTAGAGTAGATCATTTTCAAGAAGCCATTTATGCTGATCCGAATCAGACGATAGCGCAGCGTAATGAGGTGTTCAAACAGATTAATACCCACTATTTCCCTTTCCAAACAGATGCCTATTTTGATCACAATCCTTTTTATACCGAAGGAAGAACATGGATTACCATTCCGCATATCTATTCCATGCCATTTTATTTTATAGATTATGCGATTGCAACCGTTTGTGCATTGCAATTTTGGCAAAAATCCAGAATCAATTTTGATGCAGCTTGGCAGGATTATATTAAACTCTGTAAAATAGGTGGTAGCTTACCTTTTAAAGCAGCGATTGCAGAAGCGAATCTGAACTCTCCTTTTGAGGCAGAAACGATTGATGCAGTAATGGATTTAGTAGAAAATATGTTGGAGGAATTGCTATTGCCAGAGATGGTGTAGATTCTTGCGAAAATAGAAAACATTTTTTAGGCTTTTGTCGTTTTTATCCATTAATAAGGAGTAAAAAATGTCAAATTAAT
>JAHDFT010000278.1:1506-5270 GCA_020628015.1 Bacteroidota bacterium | reverse complement strand
CTAGCTTTTTGCTTAAAAAAAGTCGTTCAGAAGGACTTAAATCTAGCTTTTTGCTCAAAAAAAGTCGTTCAGAAGGACTTAAATCTAGCTTTTTGCTTAAAAAAAGTCGTTCAGAAGGACTTAAATCTAGCTTTTTGCTTAAAAAAAGTCGTTCAGAAGGACTTAAATCTAGCTTTTTGCTTAAAAAAAGTCGTTCAGAAGGACTTAAATCTAGCTTTTTGCTTAAAAAAAGTCGTTCAGAAGGACTTAAAGCGATTTAATAAGTTAAAAAAAGTTGTTTTGAACTACTTAATTAAGACTTTCTTTCCCCATTATTTAGAAAGATCGTAACTTGCACGCAAAATTTCACTTTATGAAAAAGACTCATATTGCCGCATTAATTGTCATTGGGATATTGATTGCATTTATCATTACCCAATCTTCTAGCTATAGCACTTACGAGACTTTTGAAACAGCTTACTCGGAGCATTCTGATCAAGAATTTCAAGTCGTAGGTTGGTTAGAAGCAGATCGAGAAATGGTTTACGAACCAGAAATTGATCCTAATAAATTTACTTTTTGGATGAAAGATAAGAAGGATGTAGTGAGAAAGGTCATTTATTATGATGTGAAACCTACAGACTTCGAGCGATCAGAAGAAGTGGTGGCGATTGGACGAATGAAGGGAGATGAGTTTCACGCTACTCGAATGCTCCTTAAATGTCCATCTAAATACATTGAAGAAGGACCGCAAATTCGAGAAGTTGGCGGAGGAACAAAGGGTGCTTAAATAAGTTATTTTATAGCTTTGATGGATTGAGGCATAGTTGACCCCTAGAAAACCATGCCTCAATTTAACATACATTCAACACAGATAATCGGTAATGGAAGAATTACAAATCAATTATATTGGAGAATGGCTTCGTACTGGTCAGTTGGGACACCTGCTGACCATTGTTAGTTTAGTGAGTGCGCTACTGGCTACCGCTAGTTTCTATATCGCTACGACACAAGAAGATCAACAACTCGATCTAGCCAATAGCTGGAAACGAATTGGACGGGTGAGTTTTGGTATTAGTGGCTTGTGTGTAATCGGTATATTTTGTGTATTGTTCTACCTCATTTTTAACCATCGCTTTGAATACAAATACGTCTGGCAGCATTCTTCCCTAGAATTGCCCGTCTACTATATGATTTCCTGTTTTTGGGAAGGACAAGAAGGGAGTTTCCTGCTTTGGTCATTTTGGACGGTTGTGCTAGGTGGTTTTTTGATGCGTTGGGCGGGTAAATGGGAAAATTCGGTGATGACCTTTGTTGGAATGATGCAAATTTTCCTAGCAGCGATGTTGATTGGAATCTACTTTTTTGGTTATAAAGTAGGAAGTAGTCCTTTTTTACTGCTTCGAGAAGATATGCCACATCTACCTTTGTTTAAAAATGCGAATTATGCTAATCTAATTGGGGATGGAAATGGCTTGAATCCTTTATTACAGAATTACTGGATGGTCATTCATCCACCTGTACTATTTCTAGGATTTGCCGCCACGTTGATCCCTTTCTCCTACTGCATGGCTGGTTTGTGGAAACGCAATTTTACTGACTGGGTACTCCCCACACTTCGATGGAGTCTCTTTACAGGAGCTTTATTGGGTACAGGAATCTTAATGGGAGGAGCTTGGGCCTATGAAGCCCTTTCCTTTGGTGGCTTCTGGGCATGGGACCCTGTAGAAAATGCCTCACTTGTTCCCTGGCTGGTCTTGATTGCAGGCATTCACACCCTTTTAGCCTACAAACATAGTGGTCATTCTCTAGGCATTTCCCTTATCTTAATATCTGCTTCCCTTTGGACGATTCTCTATTCCACTTTCTTAACTCGTAGTGGGGTTTTGGGAGATACTTCCGTTCATTCCTTTACCGATTTAGGAATGTCAGGGCAATTGCTCTTTTTCCTCCTCTTTTTCATTGCTTTATCCATCTTTTTGATGCTAAAGAATTGGAGCGTTGTGCCTAAAACAGAAAAAGAAGAACATTTGTATTCTAGGGAATTTTGGATGTTTATTGGTAGCTTATTATTGTCTGTTTTTGCTTTGTTGATCACTATTGACACTTCTTGGCCAATATTCAACAAAGTCTTTGGAACGAATCGAACCATTACTGATCCTATTACCCACTACAATCAATATGCAGTCTGGTTTGCGATTATGATTGCCATTTTGAGTGCAGTAGTTCAATATTTCCGTTATAAGAAAGATGATTTAGGACGTTTTTTACGAAAAGTTGCCCTTGCAACGGTCATTTCAGTCGTTTTAACAGGAATTATTGCTTTTTTTGGTGAAATAACGACCATTGTTTACATTTTAATTCTCTTTGCAGCGATTTATGTGATTACTGCCAATGCAGCTTATATTTTTATGGTTTTATCTGGAAAAATAAAGATTGCTGGTGGTTCTGTCGCACATATTGGTGTGGGTTTGATGTTGCTAGGGATTTTATTTTCTAGTGGAAAAAAAGAGGTCATTTCGCTCAATCGCCTAGGCATTAAATTCGGGGAAGGTTTTAATGAGCAAGATAACCGAGAAAATGTATTGCTCTACAAAGGTTTACCGATTCAAATGAATGAATATTGGGTGACTTATGTAGGAGATTCTATCTCTGGACCGAATCATTTTTATGAGGTGCGTTATGAGAAAAAGAAAAAGAAGGAAGATACAGCAGAGGAGGTGTTTGTGCTTTTTCCAAATGCCCAATTTGGCAAGGATAATGGTTTACTACCCAATCCAGATGCCCGTCATTATTTGACCAAAGATGTCTTTACTTATGTCAGTTCAGTGGCAGATAAAGAGCGAACAGATAAAGGGATTGAATTAAAGGAAATTGAATTGGGAATTGGTGATACCGCATTGGTTGGGGGTAAGTTTTTAATCCTCAAAAATATCAATCCTAACCCTGTACATCCTATGTATTTGCCTTTGGATGGAGATATTGCGGCTGGTGCCAAATTGGAAATACAAACGATGGATGGGCGAAAATATGAAGCAGAACCTGTTTACCTCATTCGCCGAAGTGAAGAAACAGGTTTTGATGACTTTATTGATGATTTAAGCCTAACGCTCAAATTCGATAAAATTTATCCGAAAAAGGGGAAGGTAAAATTATCCATGATCCAAGAGGAAATGACGGATTTTATTATTATGAAAGCTATCGTTTTTCCTTATATCAATGTATTGTGGGGAGGTTGTTTGATAATGGTGATTGGCTTTTTTATGAGTATTATCCAAAGATATCAAGAGGGAAAGCGAAAACGAAAGCGGAAGGCTGCAATTGAGTAATAAATCTCTATCCATATCATACGAGTGCATGACATATTGGGGGAAATTGTATGAGTTGACAACTTAAAACTGTTGCTCCAATTGATTTTTTTGAAAGTAGTTTGGCCAAGTTCATTCTTAAAAAGTAGCTCAATAATACATAGTTTTTTTTCGACAAATCCATCCCCCTTTGGAGGGGGCTTGGGGGAGGAAAAGCTTGTTAATATTGAATTGTAGACAAAGCAGACATTTTCAAATTAATAAAAAATAGCCGACAAACCAACAAATATGACTTCCTTTAAATAAGGAAAATGAAAATGATACTGATCTCTATAAAAAGGAAAAAATGTTTTATTTTTCATCGGCGAGGCTGACCTGTAATTCAGCAATGATAAGCGGTTCCTCCCCCAAGCCCCCTCCAAAGGAGGATGTTATGATGTCTTCCTTTGTTTAGTTGGTCGGTGTGGTTGTTGATTA
>JAHDFT010000278.1:0-1406 GCA_020628015.1 Bacteroidota bacterium | reverse complement strand
AGGAGGATGTTATGATGTCTTCCTTTGTTTAGTTGGTCGGTGTGGTTGTTGATTAATTTAATGTAGTGCTTAAGGCTACTGGAATTAAATAATTATGTTGGAAATATGTAATGCGCTCATATCGCAATAAAAAAATGACTATAACAATTATTGGGGCGGGTAATGTAGGTTATCATCTAGCGAAAGGATTAACAGCAAGTGGGCATCGTATTGTGCAACAATTCAGTAGAAATCCTGCTCGTTTTGAGGGGCTTTACCCTGATATTGTCGAGTCAGTTTGTACAGATTTGTCGGAAATCAATTTAGACTCAGATATATATATTATTGCAGTAAGTGATACAGCCATTCCAATTGTTGCTGATCAATTACCCCCAGTAAAAGGCATTATTGCCCATACTTCTGGCTCTGTTCCCTCTACTGTTTTAAAGGCACACCAAGCCTATGGAATTTTCTATCCCCTTCAAACTTTTTCCAGACATCAACTGTTAAACTTTTCTGCTGTTCCTTTCTGCATAGATGGGCATACAGCGGAGGTCAAGGACTGTTTGATGGAATTGGCAGCGAGTCTAAGTCAATCGGTCTATTCGATCAATGATGAACAGCGAGCTTTACTACATGTAGCCGCCGTTTTCGCCAATAATTTCACCAATCATCTCCTAGCCGTCAGTTATCAATTGTGTGAAGATTTTGAGGTGCCTTTTGAGGTCATTCAACCATTAATTTTGGAAACAGCTCAGAAGGCGGTTAGAGGGAATCCTGCTGATGTACAAACAGGACCAGCTATAAGAGGCGATCAAACAATTATAAAAAAACATTTGAAAACAATTGAAGCTTATCCAAAATTTACCGAAATTTATCGGCTTATTTCGGATAGTATTATTACTAAGCCTACAAAAAACACAGGTCAATAATCAATGAATAAAATAAAAGTAAAATTTGAAAATCCAGATGAATTGAATCATTTGGAAGAGCCAAGAGAAGGATATACACCACAAGTTCAAGAGGATGGAAGTGTATTGATTGAAGCAGAGGAAGGCCTATCCATTTTGGAAGCAGCTTTGGTGAATGGAATACACCTTAATCACAACTGCGGCGGCGTTTGTGCTTGCACGACTTGCCATATTTACCTCGAAAAAGGGGAAGATATTGTAGAGGAGATTAGCGATAAAGAGGAAGACTATATTGATCGAGCCACCAATCCAACTTTGGAATCTCGATTGGGTTGTCAATGTATCTTATTAGAGGAGAATGGGGAGTTGGAGATTACCATTCCTGACCAGAGTGATATTATCGGGCATGAGCATTAAAACTGATAAACAATAAGGAATAAATCTAGTTCTAAGAATTTGAAAGGTATATCTTCTTTCGCCCTGAAAGGGCATCATCATTAGCATAGGGCATCGCCC
>JAHDFT010000277.1:3580-7692 GCA_020628015.1 Bacteroidota bacterium | reverse complement strand
GCTTTTTTAATCCTCCTGCCCCTCCATACAAGCTTTCACAAATCCCACAAACAAAGGATGCGGCTTAAGTACCGTACTCTTAAGCTCAGGATGAAACTGCGTACCTATAAACCAAGGGTGATCGGTTAATTCCATCACCTCCACCAAACTACTATCAGGATTCACACCCGAAGCAATCATGCCCGCCTTTTTAAAATCAGCCAAGTATTGATTATTAAACTCCCAACGGTGGCGATGTCGCTCCGTAATCACTTGCTTTTTGTACACCTGTCTAGCCTTACTGCCTTGTTGGAGTTGACAAGTAAAGCTCCCCAAACGCATGGTGCCACCCAATTGGGTAATGTTTTTTTGATTTTCCATGCGGTCAATCACAGGATGAGGCGTTTCTGGCTCCATTTCTGTAGAATGTGCCTCTTTCAATTGCAAAACATTCCTAGCAAATTCAATTACGGCACATTGCAAACCTAAGCAAATCCCTAGAAAAGGAATCTTATTTTCCCTAATGTATTGAATCGCTTTGATTTTCCCTTCCACCCCTCTTTCTCCAAATCCAGGAGCCACCAAAACACCATCCAGTCCTTGTAATTTTTCTGCTACATTGGTATTGGTAAGATGTTCGGAGTGAATCCGTTTGATATATACTCGACATTCATTCACCGCACTAGCATGGACAAAAGCTTCATTAATAGATTTATAAGCATCCTGTAATTCAACATATTTGCCTATCAAACCAATTTGTATCTCATTCATCGGATTTTTCAAACGCATCAAAAAGCGTTTCCATTTATCCAGATTAGGTTTCATATTGGTATTAATGCGGAGTTTATCTAGGACGATTTGATCCAATTTTTCCTTTCGCAATAATAGCGGCACATCGTAAATCGTCTCTGCATCAATGGCTTCAATGACCGCATTATGGTCTACACTACAAAATAAAGCGATTTTTTGACGAATTTTATCCGATAAGACCCGTTCTGTTCGACAAACAATAATATCAGGCATCACCCCATGCATCGAAAGCTCCTTGACCGAATGTTGAGTTGGTTTTGTTTTTAATTCTTTAGCTGCACTGAGGTAGGGAATTAGCGTTAGATGAATAATAATACAATTGACCTGCCCCAATTCTCGACGCAATTGGCGAACGGTTTCGATAAAAGGGAGGGATTCTATATCTCCGACTGTACCGCCAATCTCCGTAATGACCACATCATATTCCCCTTTTTGTCCCAATAACAACATCCGCCGCTTGATTTCGTCGGTAATATGTGGGATCACCTGTACTGTTTTACCCATATATTCCCCACGTCTTTCTTTTTCAATTACTGTCTGATAAATCGCTCCTGTTGTAGAATTATTGGCTTGTGAAGTATGGATATTCAAAAAACGCTCATAATGTCCTAGATCGAGGTCGGTTTCTGCCCCATCTTCTGTGACATAACATTCTCCATGCTCATAAGGATTCATGGTACCTGGATCAAGATTGATATAAGGGTCAAATTTTTGGATCGAGACCCGCAAACCTCTAGCTTGTAGCAGGTAGCCCAAAGAAGAAGCAATAATGCCTTTTCCTAGGGAGGAGGTCACGCCACCAGTTACAATTACATATTTGGTCATGGATTTTTTTTGAAAAATGAAGAATCGGTTACGACAAAATCAATGAGTTATGACAACTTTTACCGTATTTAATCGTTTTTACATTAGGCTATTCAGGTGTAAAAATAGGCATTTTTTTGTTGCTGGTGAAAAATGTTGGGAGAGAAAGAAAGAGGATGAATAGTCAAACCAAATATTTGTTTCCTTGCTTAATTGGAGATTTTTCGATTTTTTCTTAAAATTGTGCTTGGGTATTAGGAACACTTTTGGTAAATTATCAGGTATGAGTTATTGTAGGCGAGTGATTTGTATTTGTAATGCAATAAATACCCCCATTTTTGGATTAAATTCCACCCACAATGAAGACTAAAGAACATTTAATAGATAAAATACTGGATCAATACTTGGATGGTGTGATTACAGAGGAGCAGGTAAAGGAATTACACGAGCGATTGGAACGTGATGAAATGGATTTTATCGAAGATATTGATTTGGAGCAAGTAGAAATTCCGAAGGAAATTACCGAAGCTCCTCCAGTTAGTCAGCTATATAAGCAGGCAAAACTGCGGCAAAAAAAGGCTTCGGCGGCAAACCATAATAGACCGCAACATATGCCGCCTCCTGAACAGGTGGCCACTATTGCTAGGAAATATATGTTAGGGGCAATTGTTTTCTTCGTTATTTTACTAACGGTGCCATTTATGATGCTATTGATGCCTCTGCAAAATATGCACAGCATTTTCAAGGAATATTTCAAACCTTTGAATGTAGATAATGCGGAGATTTTACCAGTAGATTTAGATGGTAAAGTACGATCAGAATGGCGAGATGCATTGAGCAGTTACAAGGAAAAAAAATACCCATCTGCTAGGATGCAGCTACAGGCTTTCAAGAGTAAGTATCAAGAATTGGATTTGCAAAGCGATTTATTGATTGGGATTTCTCTTATGGCTTTAGAGAAACATCCCGAAGCGATTAATAAATTACAACCCTTAGTTGAGAAAGAGTCTTTGGTAAAAGACGAGGCGCAATGGTATTTGGCCTTGGCCCAATTAAAAATGGGCGAATTGAGAGAGAGTAATATACTTTTACAAGCCATACCCAATGATTCCGAATTTCGACATCGAGCCAATGAACTGGTGCAGGATATACAAGGGATGTAAATACATCAATAAACAACCGTAGGGACAAGGCACGCCTTGTCCAAAATCAAAATGCCTTGTCCCTACGGGGGTATACGTGAATTTTCATTTTATTCGATAAATCCTTTCTCCCGCATCCAATCATCATTATACAATTTCCCCACATATCGGCTACCATGATCATGGAATAAAACGACCACTACATCCGTCGGCTTCAATTGCTCCTTGATTTTCACAATACCTTGTAACGCAGAACCGCAAGAATAACCAATAAACATCCCCTCTTTCCTTGCCAAATCTCTAGCCATTACCGCACCATCCTTATCCGTCACTTTGACAAATTCATCAATCACATCAAAATCAATATTATCAGGAATAATATCTTCGCCGATGCCCTCGGTGATATAAGGATAAATCTCTGACTCATCAATTTTTCCCGTCTCATGATAAGCCTTTAAAGTAGAACCATAAGTATCTACCCCAATGATTTTAATATCAGGGTTTTGCTCCTTCAAATACTTACCAATACCAGAAATACAGCCACCCGTACCGACACCAACAATAAAATGGGTCAATTTACCTTCCGTTTGTTCCCAAATCTCTGGGCCAGTCGTCTCATAATGCGCCTGTCGATTCGACAAATTATTGTATTGATTGACATAGTAGGCATTTGGCGTTTCTTCACCCAATCTTTTCGCTACGGAGTAATAAGAACGAGGGTCATCTGGCTCCACATTCGTAGGACAGACAATCACTTCCGCCCCAACAGCTCGCAGAATATCGACTTTTTCCTTAGATTGCTTATCTGTTGTGGTAAAAATACACTTGTATCCTTTCACAATCGCAGCCAAAGCCAAGCCCATGCCCGTATTGCCCGATGTGCCTTCTACAATGGTTCCACCTGGCTTCAGCAAGCCAGCCGCTTCCGCATCTTCGACCATTTTCAAAGCCATGCGATCTTTGACCGAATTGCCTGGATTAAAAAATTCTACTTTCGCCAATACCGTAGCAGGAATGCCCTGTTCTTTTGGAATCGTATTAAGGCGCACCAATGGCGTATTGCCAATTGTTTCAAGGATATTATTAAGAATCATTGATGTTAAATATGAATATGAAGGGTTATGATTTTTATTGTTATTATTTAACTTGTCGCTTAGAACTAGAGGAGATCTAATTCTACAAAGATAAATCCCACTAATGGAGGTCAAAGGTAGGCATTTTTTTTATTTTTAATGAACCTCAAAAAAATGCTATACTATTTTTAATTGCTCCAACATCTGTTGAGCTGTTTGGAAATAATGATTTGGGGCATTTATTTTCCGTATCCTCAATTATCAATCATTATACCTCCTCACCTGTTTAATATAAATATCCCGA
>JAHDFT010000277.1:0-3480 GCA_020628015.1 Bacteroidota bacterium | reverse complement strand
AGTGGTATTTTTCAGTTTGTTTTGTGTACAAGCTGTTTGAATGTAAAGCATACAGCTTAGAAATAGAAGCCAAATTCGCATGATTATGAAGTTGTGGTGAATTAATAAACTAGTTGATTAAAGCTATTAAATAATAAGGGTTTCAACAAATGTTTCTATCTTTGTAGCATATTTCCAATACTAGATTTACTACATTTATTCTCCCAAACTACTATAGTTCCCAATTTTTCCCTTGTAAAATCACGAGCCATGAGCCAATCTAATCATCCCAACGTTCAAGCCAAGGAGCCAGCAAGCCGAAAAAGTTTGTTGCCAACTTGGATCAAAGTTTTCGTTTGGATATTTATGTTGCTTTCTTTTATTGTACCCGTTGCTTTAGTCATGGGTTTATTAGGTATGGATGTTGATTTGGCTCTTTATGGTGTCCAAAGCAAGCAACCCATTTCCCTAAAAGGTTTGCTTTTGTTAATCTTTTTTGGGCTAAAAGGTGTAGTAGCATTTGGTTTGTGGAGAGAACAAGACTGGGCAATTGATGCAGCGATTATTGATGCTATTATAGGAATTGTCGTTTGTTTATTGATGATGTTAATCGTTCCGTTATTTTCTAAGAGTAGTGGTTTTACATTTCGGTTAGAATTACTATTATTGATTCCTTATTTATGGGTCATGACCAATATTAAAGGAGCGTGGAATAGATCATAATCACAACAATTCAAAATTCTATCTACTTTTAGGAGATGGTTATTTTGATTCTTACCTTAGTTAGTGACTATGCCTATTTTTATCGTCCCAAACAACGCTATATCAAATGGGTCTTTATGTACTCATTTTATCTAGCAATAAGTAAATTACATTTTACCTCACCAATCTAATACCTTTTAAAAGATGCGTTTTCTGCTCTTCCTTTTACTGATGCTTTGGTACTTATTTTCTTGTTATTGGTATGTTTGCCAAATCAAGGAACATAACTGCGATCAGATTAATAGTATTATTATGCCGTGGAAAGCCAATGATACAAAAGCAACTGCCAATAATCAATTGAAACCAGCAGCTCCTAAGCCTGAGCCACCAAAGCCAGCACCAGAACCAGAGCAGCCTAAAGCACCTAGTACATTAGCCGTTCCACCATTAGAAATTAAGGACAAAGGCAAGACTATTGTGAATAGCAAGGGTAACTTTATCTACAATAATTCTAATGATAAATTTGTAGGTAATGCTGAGACTGGTAAAGCATTACAAGATTTAAGTACTTACCTCAAAAGTAATCCAGATCGACAATTATTATTGTATGGATTGTATAATGGTAAAGAAGAAAATAAAACAGATGCCAATAATTTAGGTCTAGCAAGAGCTAATGATGTACGGGATCGTTTGATTAAGCAAGGTATTCCAGAAGATCAAATCAAATCAAATTCTAGGCTCAATAACCGCATCACCTTTACCAATGATCAATTTGCGCCAGGCATAGACTTCAAATTTGCCAATCTGCCAAAAACAGATGTTGCTAAGGCTGATACGGCTAAAACACCACCTCCTCCTCCTCCGCCATCATTTGTGGTAAGAGATGGTAAGGATACGGTTTTGAATACGCCTGCCAATACTCGTTTTGCAACAGGAGCTTTCCGTCCATTAAATGACCCTGCGAATGCGAAGAATTTCCGTAGCTTGGGTGATTATTTGAAAAAGAATAATGATCGTAATATGAGCATCTCTGGTTATTATGGGAAGGATGAACAAAATCCAACCAATCATCCTAACCTTGGTGTAGCTCGTGCCGAACATGCAAAGCGAGAAATTCTAAAAGGTACGAGTGGAGTTACTGCAACACGTATTACTACTAAAGGTGCAGTAAGAAATAATTTGGCAAAGGATGATAAAGGTAATATCATTGGTGGTTTAGATTTTAATTTCTCTGTTTCTGAAAAAGTCGCAGAAAAATTAAAAGCAGAGTCAAGAAACTTGTATTTTGAGTCAGGAAGTAATAACTTTAAAGTAACGCCTGAATTACAGAAATACTTTAGAGATGTGAAAACCTATTTGGCGCAATCTCCTGAAAGTAATGTCTTGCTAACAGGGCATACAGATAATGAAGGAGAATCGGCTGATAATCAAAGACTAGGGAAGCAAAGAGCCAACTTTGTCAAGAATCAATTGGTGAGCATTAATATTGACAAAGAAAAAATCTTAGTTGCTTCTAAAGGAGAAACCAAGCCGATTGCACCAAATACAACTGCTGAAGGTAGACAGAAAAACAGACGTGTAGAGATGATTATTAAGGATAAATAAAGCATTATAAAAAAAGAGAATAGGTAAACCGCCAATTTTACCAAACGAATCCGTAAAAAAACAATAAAAATATAGACACCATGTTCCAACTCCTGATACAAAGTTTCAATTTAACCCCTGAAATGACTCAATCTTTGCTAGAAATTATCGTGTTGCTATTGGTTGCTAGTATACTTTCTTACCTCATTGCTCGAACCATTTGGAAAAGAAAGTTGCGAAAAGAGCAAGCACGCTACAATGAATTGGAGGAAAAACATGTAGCACTCAATGGTGAACTTGATGACTTGAAGCAGAAGTATACTGCTTTACTACTCCAAAAAAAGCAATTGGCAGACAAATTATCACTTGCTAAAGATGGCAGTCGCAGTCTACAAGTAGAGATTGACAATCTACAGCCTTATAAGGTGCGTTATGAAACGGTCAAAATCAATTATGATCGTGCCAAAGAACAGGTTGCAGCCCTAGAAGAGCATATCCGTCGAGTGGAGGGAGAAAATGAGGAGTTAAAGCACAATATCGAATTAGAAGCACAAAAAACGAGAGAGTTAACAGCAGAGTATACAGAAAAAAGAGAGGATGCGCCAGGTGCTGCTATAGCGACTAATGCGAAGGAAAAGATAACGACGGTCAAAGATCGCTTAAACACTATGTTGAATAAGTCTGAGGTGGCTTCTGCACTAGAAGAACACACGCCACAAACTTATGATTTTGGAAAAGATGAGCAAGATAGCACCAAAGATTTAGCTGATCTTGCAGATGAGGCACAAGCAGAAGCAACAGCCGAAATCCAAGAAGAAGCGGAAGCCACAAAGGAAACGGCCAAAAAAGAAGGTTCTGGCTGGTGGTCTAAGCTTTTTGGTGGCGGAAAAAAGGATAAAGAGAAGGAGGAAAGTAAGGAGGAAGGTTAATTTTTATACCAATAAAAGGATAATAGCGAATCCCCTCAATAATCAATCAATTGATTATTGAGGGGATTTGTCATTTTGGGACTTTCTTATAAAGTAAATCTCCCATCCCATCCTCTTTCTACTAAACGATAGGAACGAGTCGTCTTTTTAACAATAAATTTCATTTTTACTCCTCCTAGCTACTAAAAACTAGAGCTGGCCGAGTTCGGAAGTGGGGGGGGGTACTTTAGAACTAAGCTGGGTTAGTTAAAACCTTCGTTGGGTTCTCTATTTAGTAAGCTGGGTT
>JAHDFT010000276.1:5305-7708 GCA_020628015.1 Bacteroidota bacterium | reverse complement strand
TAAGTTGTAGTAATGATGGCATTTGCAGGGTAGCTACCAGCATTAGCATCTGTAAAAGTAACTGTTGATAAATCAAAGTCTGTAGGTGCATTTTGTCCAGCAGGACAGATTTCTGCAAAAGTTGGGTCTAGGATTATATCAGGAGCCAAGCAAGTTGCCGCACATTCTAAATGAGGTACAGAAACAAGGGCATCGGTACAATCTACACAGGTGTTATTGCTACTATTCCCATCTCCATCAACTGTTACATCTACTGTACTTCCAGCAGCGAAAACAATCACTTGATCAGTTATAGGCGTATTATAAGTATAAGTTGTTGTTCCGAAATTAGTGGTAAGATCATAGCTTCCACTTCCATTTGCTTGTGGCCAACCACCTGTAATGGTAATTGTCGCAAAGAATTCTCCAGGATTAGCCTCCATTCCATTAGCATCTGTACAAGAAGTCGTAATGGTCGCTATAATCGGATCAAGTACAGTAAAATCAGCAGGCGTTCCAACTACTCCACAAGCAACAGGGTCTGTAGGTGGATTGGTTAAGTAACCTTGTATGGTTGATATATTTGTTCCGACAAATGGGGTCGCAATTGGACTAGGAGAGTCCGCTGTTAGATAGTGAAATCCTACGATTTGATAAGCACCAGGAGCCAGACCTGCACAAAGATTCGCTTGTTGTACTGCTGGGTCCATTGCATCAGGAATCCCATCAGGCGTACCTACTACAGTCGTGCTATAAGCAGGAGTGGCATTAGGGTCTTGTGTATCTGCATCCGTTGCAGGAAATTCACAAATCACATCACCATTCACATCCAATACCAGAAATACATAAGTATAGTCTAGTGGATCTGTACAATTAGGGGCGATGAAATTGCTCATGTCAATCGACAAGTTAGCATCACCTGTTGCACTTCCAGGATCATCTCCTGTAGAACAGAAATTATCACAAGTTAATGCTAAATCTGAGGTAGAGGCATCACAACCAGGAGGAGGTAAGGTAAAGCAAGCACTACAAGCCGTAATTCCTGGATCGGATAGCGTAGAAGAACCTCCATTATCTGTATAAGTTGTATTGACATCATCAGGAGCGTTTCCTGTAAATGTCGCATTGGTTACTGTAAACGAACCACCACCATCAATAAAGACTGCACCACCAGTTCCACCAGCAGTTGTCGCATTGTTTAAAAATAAACAATCTGTACAAGTGGTCGTTGTTCCACCTTCTAAGTAAAGTGCGCCTCCTCTTTCAGAAGCATTGCTAACAAATATCGTATTGCTAATCGTTAAAGCACCTGTTGGTCCAACTGTGCCGAAGTTAATGGCTCCACCATAACCACCAAGCCCTCCAACACTATTATTGTAAAAAATACAATTGCTAATGGTGGATGTTGGTCCATCAAATATACGGATGGCACCACCACCAGCATTACCCACAGAACCTTCCGAATCATTACAAGAGAAGGTGGTTCCATCTACATTAAAGGTCGTATTTTCCCCTTCTACATAAATTGCTCCTCCATCTCCTGAGTTCGCATCTCCGTGGTTGTTTTCAAAAGTACAATTGTTAATATCTACGTTTAATACTTCATCATTATCATTGGTAATCGCTAAAGCCCCACCAAATCCCTGACGAGCATTACAAGAAAAAAGGGTATTGTTTATTTCCACATCCAACGTTACCCCACTTGCACCAGAACCTGTATGCTCAATTTCCATCCCACCAGTCGAAACTGTTTCAGAAACGGGAGGGTTATTAGAAAATACACAACCGTTTAGTATAACAGAGGTATTGCCATAACCACAAGTAAAGTTATCTCCTACATCTATATGAAGTGGAGTTGTTGTAGGGTTATTATCAAAGGTAACATTGGTGAGCGTTACATTACTACTTGCATAAATACCAATAGCTCCTCCATCTGTGCCATTCCAGCCAGTTAGGGTCATATTGCTAATGCTCCAATTATCTACCTCACATAATCTTAACCAAGCAGAGGAAGCAGAAAAGTTCTCTAATAATGCTCCATTTCCATCAATAGTTACATTATCATTTAGGTTTTCTTGCACCCAGTTTAAGTCTCCGAAAGCAGCATCAGTATTATAATAGCATTCTCTAAATCTAATGGTAATTGGACCTGCACAATCAGTAATGGCTTCTAGTACACTAGGCGTACCAGAGTTCCAATCTGTGAGTGGGTTATCATAAGAACCCTGTGGTTGTGCAGTATCATAATTGGCACTATTATCAGAAGTGCCAAACCACACGATACCATCAATTGCAAATTGTGCAGGACATTGTGCGAATGCTATATCTGACCAGAATACAGCCAGTAATAATAAAAAGAGTCTAAATAATTGATTTCTGTTTTTCATAATGCATTTTTATATTTGTTTGTTTTATTTATTATGT
>JAHDFT010000276.1:0-5205 GCA_020628015.1 Bacteroidota bacterium | reverse complement strand
CTTCTAAAATGGAATGATTATCTTTATACAGTTCGTTTTGTATTGTAAATAGTAGAGATTGATTAATCGTTTGGTATAATTATATTTGATGTTTTTAGCAAATCTGTTTTTACTAAATGCTTAATTATATTTTATAAACCTATTTTCATTTTTTCTGAGAAAATAGTGTGTTATGAAAAAAAATGATAAGTTATTTGAATTGATTAAGAGTATGAGTATGTCTGAAAAGAGATACTTCAAGCTTTTTATATCTCGTAATAAGAACAGTAAACAATTAAATTATACTATATTATTTAATGCTATAGATGAGCTTAATAAATATGATGAATCTAGGTTAAATCAAATATTGAAAAAAGAAAAGGTATCTTGTAAATACCTAGCAGCAGATAAAAATTATCTCTATGAAATTATCTTAAAAAGCCTTAGAAGTTTCTATTCGGGGAAATCTGCTACCTTAAAAGTTAAAGAATATTTAGAGTACATAGATATACTTTATTATAAGGGTTTGTATACTCATTGTAAAAAATTACTTTTTAAGGCAAGAAAAATTGCAGAAGCGTTTGAGCTACATTCTTTGTTAATTGAGATTCTAGAAATGGAACGCATCTTAGCGGCTATTGATGCTGATGAAGACAATATTAAACTGATCTCCAAGAAATTGGATACTAATTTACAGTTGTTGACGAATCGAAAAACTTATAATGAGCTGTATCATGAGGCGGTCATGCTTAAAAGTCAATATAATAAGGCACGAAATAAGAAAAATATCGAAGCCTTGCACCATTTATTAGATCATCCTTTGATGAGAGATGAAACTGCGGCACTTTCTAATGTAGCTAGAATTAAATATCAAGAAATTTGGGCTATTTATTACTTTGTAACAGACCAAAAAGAAAAGGAATATGAAAGTAACCGAAAGATTATGGAAATCATGGAATACATTCCAGAATTTATGCAAGAATGGCCAATGTTTTACATGAGTATTTTTAGTCGTCTACTTACCTTACAATACAAACTGGTTCCTTCTGACTGTGAGGAAATGCTTAAGAAGTTTCGAGATATACCCAATCGAGTGAAAAAGGCAAAGCTAGAAGTAGAAGTGAATGTTTTTGCGCTTTCTTATGGGATTGAAATGTCTATCTTAATTGAAGAATTGAAGTATGACGAAGCAATTCATTTAGTTAAGGTTATTGAAAAGGGATTTAAAAAATATAAAAACAAAATACCTCGAAGTTATTTGATTACCGCTTACTATCGTTTTGCCTATGTTCATTTCTGTAGAGGGCAAATTACAGATGCACTACATTATGTCAATAAAATCAATAATGAATTTGAGGAAAGTTTGCGTCCAGATGTCTTTGCTTATGCCAAAATTTTTAATTTAATCATTCATTATGAACTAAAAAATTATGGGCTACTTAAATATTTACTGAAATCCACTCGTGATTTTTTAAAACGACGCAATCGGTTTTATCAAACAGAGATGATTTTGATTAAATTTTTTCAGAAGTTAATTAGAAACTCAACAAGCCCTGATATTAGTATACCTCTATTTGAGGAGCTAAAAATAGCTTTGAATGATACTTGGGAAAACGAATTTGAAAAAAGAATTCAATTGTATTTTGATTTTGAAAGCTGGATGGAAAGCAAAATTACCAACCAAGCTTTGTGGGATATTCAAAGGGAAAAGAAAACATTAGTGCAAGCTAATAATAATAATAATAAATAATGTTAGTAAAGCCTGAGTTGCACCAATAATTCTTGATCTGTCAACTGATCTATTTGATCGTGTCCAAGTGCATTTAGTAACCAAATAACCCCTTCACGTACAGGAATGGGAGGATAAAAATGATCTCTAGCAAAATGGGTATACTTGAGTACCCAAAAAGCATTAACCAAACGAAAAAAACGTTTTCGAAAAGCTGTTGGCTGCTTGGTTTGTTGTCGAACAATCGCCAATTTTTGGGGAAATTGACTTTTTTCAGCAAAATCCCTTATTGATTTTGGTAGGCTTGGAGCAACTGTTGTATAAGGTGCTGTATATAGTTTATCAATTTGTTGAAGAAAAGTTTTCAGATCTTGAAAGGTATTGGGGTGGTAAGCTTGATAACTATCAATGCCATTGTCTAACATTTCATTAACCGCTTTACCCGTTCCAAACGGTACTCGATCTGAGGGACGAGGGGAGGGAATGACCTTAGTTGTTCGCAATGCTCCTAGCTGGTCAATTTCTGAGAATTTATGGAGAAAATAGAAATCTTCCCCTGCTTTTCTACGATTCATCCCACTTTGTTCTTGATAGCCATCTACCCGAACTGCCATACTAGAACCAATTGTTTGATAGGCATGTGGATGTCCTGCATATTGCTGTGCTAGGATAAAATAGCGTAAAAATAATTCATACTGTATAATAGATTGATAAATTGCCGTCGAATAAGCCCCTCTTAAAGGATGTTCATAGTGAATGCTCACCGCTTTTTTATTAGGATACGTTTCAAAAAAGTTGGCTATAGCTAGAAAATAATTAGGTTCACATAGTGCATCTGCATCAAAGCAAATAAGGATGCCTTTTGTTTGTTTGATGGTTAATAAGCGGTGAACGGCTTCATCCATGCCAATTTTTCTAGCCAAACCAACACCTGCATGTTTGGGTGGTAGATTGGGATGGTATAAGACATGAAATTGAATCCAGGATAAGGATAAATTGGCTTGGAAAGTTTGGATGGCTTTTAACGTTGCTTCATTTTGAAGATGAACTGTAGAAGAATGCTTTTCTGATGCATTAATTACAATAATCACCTCTACACTTCCCTTTGGAGGCAGGCAATTTTTTAATGATTCTAAACTAGGAATGATGTCAGGTTCATTATGACAAGGAATGACTACAATAATAGTAAGGTTACTAGAAGGAGTGGAAGCAATTTGAGCAGGAAATAAACTATGCTTTTGAAGGTAGGTTAGCATTTACATTATTTTACCATTACAAAAAGAGAGTTGCTTGGAATGTAGGAGCTAATTGGTTTATGTCAATACTAAATGTCTATATTTCTCCTACTTTAGTTTTGCTACGGGATCTGATAAGTTGTATCTCTAATTTAAACTCAAATAAACGCAAAGATAAAAAGTGCGTTTTGATTAACAACCATTATCCTTCTGATTTCAGTAGATCTTTTGCACAGATGGGTTAATCTACAACTCTCTTTTATAATGGCTTTTTTTAAAAAAAATTAAAAAATAGAAAAACACCCTTATTGCATACTTAATGAAAATTAAACTACATTTTATACCTTATGAAATTATTAGTTTAACCTTGAAAATTGTTGTAAATAAACAATTTTTTCAAATAGATTCACAATAGGGTGTTTTTCTTTAAAATTACAAGTAAACTTTAAACAAGAATTGGTGCTTATAAATTTTTTGTTTAAAATTGACGTTTAAACACCAGTTGCTCAAAATTACAGCTTGTAACAAACCATAATGTCAAACTATTAACCTATAACAAATATACAAACGAATCTTTTTTGAACAAATACTTCAAAGGAATGAATTATCTACCTACTTGTAGGTATGTGCTTGTGAAAATGAATAGCTTATTGTAGATAAAAGCAAGATATTTTATTTTTTATAATTTTACTTTATTTTTTATTTGTGATAGTCAAGTAAAAAGCAGAATAGAAAATAAAATATTTTTTGATGTAACTTCTAATACTTGTATCCCGTAAATATTTAATGTAAATCAAAAAATAATAGAATAAATGATTTGATATTTAGTACTTTATATTTCAAATATTTATTTAATTATTTTAAGCAAGCTTTTTTATCCAATTTTATTACAAGTAATGGAACGAAAATAACCACTCTATAACGGACTTTATTTTTATCCATTACTACTAAGCACATATGATTAAACATGAAAAATTTAGAGCACTTTCGTCAGTTCAAAGTTGATGGCACCCTAACAATTACTGGTGGAACCAGAAATGATTTGATGCGCCGTAAAAGGTATTTATCCAAACTAGGAGAAGGAGAAACAATTGCTACCGCAGATGGTTTAGGAAGCCAAAGACTAGATGAGCGGTTAAAAGAAACTTTTGGGGAAGTTAAATATGCGTCTTATATGGATAAATTAAAGCATTATCGCAAAATTTGGAATGGTTGATAGGGCCAATTGTAAGCTGGTCAGATCAATTAAATTATAATTGCAAATGAATATGGTCATCATGTCTAACAGAATGACAACCTTGAAAGCGAACTTTCTGTACTTTCGTTAAGCCCATTCGTTCTTTTAGATGAGGTTCAATAAAAATTTTATTGATTTTGGGGTGATTGACCATTAGTTTTAGTAAATGTTTGTTGGGGATAGGGTCCCAGATAATATTTGGTGAAGGTTTTTCCCAAACCAAATGGGTCAACAAATTATATTGCCAATGACCTTTTTTGGCACATTTCATACCCTGCTGTGATTCTCCTTTTTGGGGCGGTTCGACAAAACCATAGCCCCAAAAAGAAGGATTACCATCTAACCACTCCTGTTGATCCTTATTCTGATAAATGAAACTAATATCTAGTTTTTTTCCATCATTATGACTAAGATGCGGAAGGAGTGGAAAACCATCCCAAAAAGGAAAATTAGCATCCAAATAAGTGAGGTATAGCTCGGAGTAAGTTCTATTTAATGGTAAGGCAATATCCATTGCCACCTTTTCTAATTCCAAATCAACATAATGTCTATTAAGTAAACAGGTCATCATATTGTGAGGCTGTATGGGAGTTTGTATACTAGCCCATAGGGGTAATGCAGTTCGTCCATTAAGAGGAGCTATTTGTGGGACAATTAATAAAGTAAATAATAAATAGATTAGGAGAAAGGAAAGGTAACGACTGATTCTTTTGCTTTTTATTTCAGAAGGAATTGGCAGGTAGTTATATAGTAATTTGTAAAGCAAATAACATGCACCTCCAATTTGAGTGACTAGGGTTAAAAAGGAGAAAATAAACAATGTCTTTATAAATATTAATATTTTATGCATCTGAATCATTAAATTATTTACAAAATTCCTTTCTATATTGTATCTTTGTAATACGGTTGAGCATAAATATTTACTTTATCACTCACCTCAACAAAGATAATTTTTTTATTGGTACTTGGATCATATCTGTTCCCTACATAGTAGTAAGTTACTATTCATTTGACTTACTACTTAG
>JAHDFT010000275.1 GCA_020628015.1 Bacteroidota bacterium | reverse complement strand
CTGTGGATATGAAATCAGGAATTTGTTGAAAAAGGAAAGAAGGTTATATCAAAAATGCCTAGGTTTAGGCTCTGTTATTATTTTCCTCACTACACAACAATGTATTCACAAACTCAATCGTCCATTTTGTTCTTAGTAATAAACTCATAATGTAATTGTGTATTTTTAAGGTGAAGAAATATGGTTTTATAGCGATTGCAAATATACATTTTTTTATTTAATAATGAAAATGGATGTGGTGAGAATGGTATGATATTACTTTCTCCTATCTTATTATCATTAAATTCCTTACAACTTGCTTCTAGCTCAAATAGAACTATATCACTTGAAAATTTCACAATTAAATATTTTTAAAAAATAGACCATAAATCAGCCCATTGGTTATAGGCTTTTTGAATTCTTTTACAATTTCTGTCTTTATAAAAATTACATCTGGGGCAAAGCATTGGTGTTATATAAAATCTTGAGCTTGTATAAGAAAAAAATCGGTGATTCCCATCTGTATTATAATTGAGGCAGGAGCTAGACGCATTATATTCCTTGTTTGCTTTTATAAATGCAGTATCATTCAAAATAGACTTATCAAAAATGACTATCTCAATCTGTCTTTTTCCTTTAGTTAAGGTCATCATAGCCACCTTTCCTTTATCATAAAAAGCCCCAAAAGAAGTATCTGTATGAAGGCTTTTTTTCCAAGTAATTGGCACCTTGAATGAATGGTATAAATCATCCAATGATTGACTAAATGATGTGCCTGTTTGGATCAGAAATGTGAGGAATATTAATGTGATGTGTTTTTTCATTTTATGTGGATTGTAGCTATAAGGCATCATGCTTCTTATGCCACTTCCATCATCAATCCCATCTTTCCAATGTCCGATGATTTCGTCTTGATCTTTATGTGCCTTTTCCATCCTATTTTAAATTCGCAATAACTATTTCAAATAAAAGCTACAAATCATTTCTTGCAAAAAATCACAAGAAAATGGCTTTTTCGATTTGCCAAACCTAGCTATATAACGATCTTGTTTTACTTCAGGTTTAAGGAGTTCGATATTAAAAGTAATTGAGTCCTGATTCATTTCATATACAGTACAGAGGAGATACTCTTGGTCTATTTGCCTATTGGCTCTTTCAGATTTGGGCAATACAGTAAATCTATAGTCTTCTTTGTACTTGATTTTTTTGGAAACTGACTCATATTTAACATTTAATTGAGACGCATTAATACAGGAGCTTAAATCATTTGGCGCATCTATAAATAGGATAATCTCCTTATTGACTATTTCCATTTCCTTTTCAATGTCTAATTGAAAAATTTCATCTGGTAATTGTCGATAGGGATTCATCATTTTTTTATCTTTTTTATAATACTCTAAAGCCCTATTTAAATTTGTTTTATACATTTTTTGTACTCCTAGATGCTTAAATGCGATGGCTTTATAATAATAGAGTTCACTAATGTCGTTTACTTCCTTTTGTTTGTCCAAAGCTTCTATTGCAGCCTGAAATTCATTATTTTCTAAGTATAAAACGCCCAAATGAAGATAATCATACAGCCCTTGATAATGATCTTTGCTATTGATTTGTTGTTGTAAAATACTTAATGCCTCTTTCTTTTTACCCAATCCCTTAAAGGCCAGAGCTTTTAAAATATTTAGGTGATAAAGTCCATCACCAGACACCCCAATATCATAGGTCATCAAGCTATCCAATTTATTAATGTCGGCTATTGTTGATTCGTAATTATGCATGAAAAAAAAGTGATACCAGCCACGAAAAGGCAGATATTCAATAGGGTCTATAGTTACAGCCTTGTCAATCAATATTTTCCATTCTTTGATTTGCCCTCTTTTGGCATATGGAACCGCTTTTTCATAATAGGAATAAGCAAAGGAAGGACATCGCTCAATAGATTGGTCAAAATATTTTTGAGAAAATCTAGTTCCCTGCCTAAATTTGATTGCTCTTTCTGCCTCCTTACAAGCCCGATAACAATCTTTATTTTTCTTGTACAAATTACAGTTAGGTGGTCCATGACTAGAACAAATCAGCATAACCATAATCAGAAAGATGTATTTTTTAATCATGGTAAAATATCTACAATTTTGTTATCAATTATTTTAAAAGTCAAATACTTATAGTAATCATGAGGTTTGTTATCTCTAATAGCAGGTATCCAACCATTTAAAGATACTGTTTTTGCGAGAATACTATTAAGAAATGCTTCATTAAAACGCATGTCCTTATAATCAAAATCTAACTGCTCTACTCTAAACCGACCAGTTTGACCATTACAATTAACCATAAATCTAATCGTGATATAACCACTTTGTAAGCTATCCATTTCGGGTAATACTAGATTGTCAAATTCATGGACAATCATATACTTTTCCCCTTCGTATAAATCGGGATCACCAAATCTATAATGGGTAAGTGCCTTTTTTTCATTACAAGGCTCAAAATTAACATCATCTAATTGAGAATCAAATGGGATATCACCTACATGTCTAGGATATTTTGAGGTATCAGTAATACCCATGCAAGCATGAAAAAGCAATAAAATAAATATTAAATAAAGGTATTTCATATAATTAGTCATTCAACATTTTTTCCACATCCTCTTTATAAATATTAAAGGCTTCAAAACTATTTCTACTATACCCACCATTCTCCCCATTCATTTTTGCTAATGCTTGTTTAAAATAATCTTGTGCCAATGTATTATTAGCTGCTTTGGCTTTGATTAATCCTAGATAATAATAAGTATCAGCAAATTTATCATCAACCGTTAATTGTTTTTCAAATTCCACCTCTGCTAAATCGAACTGATTATTTTTATAATACAAAACACCTAGGCAAAAGTGATCATAGAGTCCTTTCAATTGAGGTTCCTGCTCATAACGCTCCATCAAATGTTGCATCCAGTAGATGCCTTTCGGTACATCTCCTGATTGAGCATGAGCCATTGCAAGCAATAAGCGCATCTCCAAATCTCCTCCAGGAGTAGTGGTATAAGATTCTTCATGAACAGTATAAAGTTCTTCCAGATCTTTAATACAGTATCCATAACTTCGATTATAAAAATACCAATAAGCTCTGTAATACAAATAGTTCCAAGGTTCTAACTCAATCGCTTTATTGATTAAACTTATGCCCTCTGCAAATAATCCACGCTTGAAAAAAGGAACGGATTTTTGATAGTAAGCCCAAGCATACTTAGGACCAATTTTAATGGCTTCATCAAATAATAATTGAGATTCTTTACTGCCTTGTCTATGCTCTAAGGCACGATAACTCAATTCACAGGCTTTTCTTTCCCCACTATCTTCAGGATAGATCAGACAATTGCCTTGTCCAAAAAGAAAATTTACATTACCAATAAAAACGAAAAGCAATAAGCATAAATATTTATAATACCACATGTTCAATCTTACCATTACTAATTTTTAAATTAATGAATTTGGAGTACTCTGTTTCAATATCATAAGCCGTTGATTTTGTCCAATGATCCAAGCTTTTCACTAAGGTGATGGCGTATTGTAATAAGTCGGAAGGGGCATCTGATGGAGAAAAATCTAGGTTTAAAGATTCAGCACGGTATCGCCCAGATTCCCCCTTACAATTTACCACAAATCGAACAACAATATAGCCACTAAAATCTTTGTAATCACTTTTATACAAATATTTAGAGGTAATATCTTTTCTGAATTTGTTTTTCCCACCAGGATATTGTAATCTATTTCTTCCAGATCTAATATTAGTGGAATCACAAACTAAAAAATCAGGCTTGTCCAACTTGGCATCATATGGAATATAACCTAAATCATGGTTTCTTGTGGGAATATCATAGGTGGTAGGTTTGACTGCTGAATCAGCATTAAAACAGCCTGAAAAAAATAAGGCTTGAAAAGTAAATAAGAGTGACAAAAAAATAATATATTTCATTTTATTGAGTATTATTGAGTGTTTATTTTTAATCCATCACTTCATTTCAAAAGTAAAAATTAAATCTCAACTTATCAACTAAAATTTTAGTTCTAGGCTTGTTTAGAACTTATTTTAACATTAAGTAACAGTTACAACTTTAGCTTTTACTTAATGTAGAAGGATTAAGAAGCAAACTAATTTATTTGAGGGGCAAATTATATCTAGTTGTCGTTTTTATTCTGCTATATTTAATCTCATTTTCAGTAAATTGGGCTTAAACTTCCTTTTTTTATAAGCATTTATAGCAATTTCATTTTCAGCATAAACATCTAATTGTATTTCCTTCAAATCTCTTTTTTTTGCCCAATCAATAAGATTGTCAATTACTTTTCCATTTATCCCTTTACCTCGAAATTCGGGTACCACATACATAAAGCCCAAGTAGGCATACTTTTCAGGTTTTTTATATGGTTTGGAATCTTGTATAAGTGCATAACCTGAAGCAATAATTTCTTCCTCAATTGTAGCAACTATTAGATAGGCATCTTTACGCTCAATGAGATTGGTTAAATCGTAATATTGGATTGGGTCATCCTTTAAATTTGGTGCAAATGGACGCTCGTATTGAATAATGGCTTGTTCAAATAGCCTTAATGTATTTAAATCGTCTATTTTTGCTTCTCGGATTGTAATTTTAGTATTTTGCATTATTAATTTTTAAATTCATTAGAGTTTAGTCTTGACTTTCGTTGATTATTAGTAGTTTTAACAAGATATAGTCCCCTACTCCGCCCTATAATTTCTACTCCCTGCACTTTTTATAACACTATATTTCTTTGTCTTAAGCACTAAAAACGGCTTCTCAAAATATTTATACGAGCAATGAGCAATAAAAATGGTTGTTACTAAGACGCTAGTGTAAACAATTAGATAATTAATCGTGCTTATAGAGGTGACATCTTTTAATATTTTGGAGTAGAAAAAGATGATTAAAGGATGAATGACATAAATGCCGTATGATATTTTCCCAAGAAAATCAAATACATTATTTTCTAAATTGATCAAGCCTTTTTTAGTTACTTGTCCAACTATTAGGAGGCAGGTCAATCCTGTGATGATTTCATTATCTACGAATGATGCAATGTGAAATTGATTGATTGCCACCAAGAATAAACATGCCCAACAAACTATTTGGACAATTTTTGAAGTCGCAATTTTCATGAACCATTCCCTTTTATCAAAATAGAGAATCGCAGTCATTGCCCCAAATAACATACAATGAAATCTTGTTACATGAATGGCTGTTTCCCAAATTGTATTGGGAATAAAAAGGTGTAAATAAAATTTTGTGCCTATTAATAAGGAGCTGATTAGGAGGGAAATATAAAAGAGTTTGCTATTGGTAAATTTACTCAACCAAGGCCAGAAAATATAGAATTGTTCTTCGACTCCAAGAGACCAATAATGAGCTAAAAAGGGCAATGTACTTCCAATGATGAAGGGGATATTGGCTGCATAAAACAAGTAAAAAAATATAGAACTGAATTCATGTTCAATACTAAAAAGAAAATAGACCAATAAGCATAGAAAAAAGTAAGCATAATAAAGCGGCCAAATCCTAAGAATCCGCCTCATATAGAACTTTTTAACGTCAACACTTTTTAAGCGTTCCTTTTCTTTGCATAATAAAAAGGTTATTAAAAAGCCACTTAGGGCAAAAAACATACTCACCCCATATCCTGCTAAATCAAGCGTTCTTGGCTTTCCATCATCATAACTGCCAAATACATAAGGGTCTAACCCAAAGTCAGGAAGACCTAGGGTTGTATGTGATATTACCACAGCAATTGCTGCAATTGCTCTAAATCCATTTAATCCTTCTAAGTATATTCTTTTCATTTGCTATAATTAAACGCAAGGTCTGGCTACATCATACGCTATGGTATAGGAGTGACAGATACGAGCCTTATGCGTTTGGTGTGTTTGGGATGGTCAATATAATAAAAGTCTAGGAATTGCTAAAGCTTTTTCGAGGAAGGAGCATGGAGGGATTAGTGGAAGTGATGGCTATGTGAGTAAAATGTGTTTTAGTGATGGGAAATTCTCTGAAATGAGCTATTATAAATAACAAAAACTCCCCTGAAAAATGAAAGCCTTTCAGGGGAGTCTCTTAAAAGAAAAATGCTATAATCTGATTTGATTATTACATATTCACCGACCAAATCGAATAACTATTAGGTGGACATTGAAGTTTTACCCATCCGCCAGATTGCGTCGTAGGATACCAGCCTGAATGCCCTGTAAAATCCTTAATTTGCGTATTATACCAATTGGTAGGAACCCATCTTTCTTGCCAGTGATTAGAATCGTTCAGATAGACGATTAAGCCTGGATTACCATTGTAACCATTTCTTCTTGCCAAGTACTCATCATTATCTGCATAAAGAATAGAAGTCGTTCCAGTCGCTTTATTATTGTGAATCCAGATTAGATTGTTTAGCCTTTCCTTATTCAACCATTCTTCATAGTCACGATAAAAAAGACAGGGATAACCTTCATGCGTTAGAATATAAGCATAAGCTAAGTTTTTATCCCAAATTATATCCGTATCATGATTGGCAATAAAAGTGACTGCTTTAAATGGGTTACGCTTCCACATCATATCATCATATAAGATGGCTAAATTATTCCCATCGAATGCATCTTTCATTTTATAATAACAAGCAAAATCAAACACACTACTATTCGCACTATTCGCCCAATAATCCAAATAGTCTACACTAGAATCCCAAAGCTCTCCAACAGAAAAACCGCCTACCTTACTATTCCAAGTATTAACCACAGAAGGATCAAAACCCTTGACATAATCAAATCGCCATCCATCAAAACCAAGCTGATTTTTATAGTACTTCCCTACCCCGTCGGCTCTATTCCAAAGCCAATCCTGTACATAAGTATGATTGTGACAAAGATCGGGAAAACCACCAAAATAGCCTAAGTCATTATTCTGAATGCTATTGGGATGAAAATGTTCCTGTGTTCTTGTAAATTTTCCTGAAGCCACTCCTGTAAAGTCTGTCCAAGTAGAACTATTGGTATATTGATTCTGCTCTGAGGCACCACCGCTATTGTGATTTAAAACAATGTCGGCATAGACCTCCATATTTTCAGCATGAGCGGCATTGATTAAATTTGTTAATTCTGTTTTGGAGCCAAAACGTGTTTCTACAGTTCCATTTTGGTCATAATCACCAAAGTCAAAATAATCTGTAGGGTCATATCCCATAGAGTAGGAACCATTTTGAGCCTTTGTACATGGAGGCAACCAAATAGATTTAATACCTGCATTAGACCAATCACTAACTTTAGTAGAGACATGATCCCACCAAGTACCACCTGCTGGAACATCCCAATAAAATCCTTGCATCATAACTGGCCCACCTGGTCCGCCACTATAGGTTTTTGAACGTTGATCAAGATCAGTAGAAAAAGGACGGCCATCATGATTGGTAACATGAACAATATCAATGACTTCTTGATCTATAAATACTTCTTGTTCTTGTATTTTTTCCTCTTGATTACAAGACAAAATGCATAAACAAAATAATACAATGAGTAAATTAATACAGATTCTCATAGTAATGTTGGTTTAAGGGATTCTTTTAAATAAACATAAATTAAAATAAACATGTAAAAATATGTATATTTTTTCAAAAAATGAAAATCTGCGATAGAAAAGTGGGAGGTAGATATGTACTTATGTTTGAATTTTTATAGTGGAGTGGAGGGAGGGAATTTTGTGTTGAGAGAGGC
>JAHDFT010000274.1 GCA_020628015.1 Bacteroidota bacterium | reverse complement strand
TAGATCATCCAGATTCAATTGACTTAGCGCATTATGAAGGACAAAGGTTTTCACCAAACGCCCATGCACATCATACATTCGCAATGTTCGTTTAGTCTCTCCATTTAACTCAAGAAGTTTTACAAATATTTGCCCTCCTTGAACAGGGTTAGGGTAAATCTCCCAAATTTGTTCTATATCAACGGGTTCAATACCTCCAATTGGTGGGTCATCCGATGGCTCCACCACTACGACAACTGTATCAATCCCTGTGCAGCCTACTTCATTGCTTACTTCTAGGGTGACAATGTAGGTGCCTTCTTCATCATAGGTGACAATCGGGTTTTGAATACCTACCACTAAGGAACCATTTCCAAAATTCCAGCTCCAATCTTCTCCCTCACTTGCTTGCCCCTCAAAACGAGTAGGCTCACCTGCAACAACACCATTTGGAGGCACAATATTAACTGTCAAAATATCCTCTAGGAAAAGCGGTTGCTGCGTTGTATCACAGCCCAATACATTACACACTACTAATTCCACCTCATAATTACCGCCCTCAAAATACTGGTGAACTGGATTGGCTGCTGTTGAAGTATATCCATCTCCAAAATCCCAAAAATAGGAACTTGGAAAATGCTCGCTTGTATCTGTAAACGCAACTAAACCACTACATTTTTTAGGAATATCATAGTAAAAATCTGCAATCGGAATATCATCTGGCGCAATACAATTCCACCTCGCTCTAAAGCCTAATCGCCCTCTGCTTATATCCGAATTTTGGAGGATGGTAATCGCTCCTGTTGTAGATTCAATCGGATCACCCAGATTGGGTAGTAAACCACCACTATATTGCCCAATTAAAAAGCCGTCTGTTCCGATACCTTCATAAATTTGGAGGTAATCTGTACTAGAAGGGTCAAAACTAAATTTCTCGAAGGTGATGATAATTTTACTAGCTAATGGAGGTGCAATAATGACTTGGGTTTCTTGCATGCTATTGTGGTAATAATCCTCCTCTCCTCCGCTATCATAAATCACCCCATTACAAGCAGTAGTTGTATCCGCAAAAAATCTAGGAGAAATAATGGTATCGCAATACACATAATCAAAATCTACCTTAACGGCCTGTTCATAAATAAAATCATCACAACCCTGCTCATTACATACCTCTAGTCCTACCAAATATTCTCCTTCCTCTGCATAAGTATGGGTTGGGTTTTGCTCAGTAGACGTATTCCCATCTCCAAAATTCCATGCCCAAGAAGTGGGTTGATTGAGCGATAGGTCTTTAAAGGTCAAAGCACCATCACAACTAATGCCCTTTTCGGGTGCAAATTTTGCTTGTGGAAAGCTGGTAACATGCATGATCAACTCCACAGGTACCTTTTTATTTTCTGGATCATTGGTTTCCAAAAAGATGGTATATTTATAATCTCCAGCAGGCATATTTGTCGCATCAAATTGTAAGCTCAACTCCTCTTCGGCATCTACAGCTACCTTTCCATTTACAGGGTCAATACTTAACCAATAAGGCAATTGATGTGCGCCAAATCGGAAAGCATTGTATAAAGCCAAACTACTTGCTCGATCCAAACTTCCATAATCGAAACCCAAATAAATAGCATGGCCCAAACCTATCGACCGCATCGCTACCGTTGACCAATTATTATCCGAATCCGCCACCATTAAATGCTCAACATCAGGATCATTAAATTGCCAAGCATAAGTAAAGCTAACTGGCACATACTGTTCTTTAACATACTCCATAATAGGGTGGAAAGGCTCTACTATATTAACTGCTTCTACAAATGGCAATTGATAAGCCCTTTCAGGCTCAAAAAAGCCAGTATTTTCTAGGCAATAATCACATAAGGTTCCCGTAAAAACAACTGCCCCACCTTCCTCGACAAATTTTTGCATAATAGGTGCAAAAGCAGTAATTAACTCTGCTTCAATATCTGCTTTTCGTAAACTAGGTAATAATAAAATATCTGCTTCTGCTTGCTTTAAGGTTTGTTCCAATACGGCTGGTTCTTTGGTTTCTATCTCTATTAAGTTGTACTTTTTATCAATATTGAAAATCGCCTGTCGAATGCCATAATAAGTATAATCTTTTAATGGCGGCACTAGAGAGACAATTTGTAGGCTGTCATAAGCTTCATTAAAACGATAGGTCAAATCTCCTGCACCTGGATTACCTAGCCTTAAACTAGTCGTAGTATCTCCTCCAGCAGGCAATGTCACCTCAAAAGATAGCGGAGTGGCAGTCAAAGTGGGTGCGCCAATGCCTACCCCTTCTACCTCAATAATTTGATCTTCGGCATTGCTAATCACACTAAGCGTTTCTTCATAATGCTCGATGGCTGTGGGTGAAAAGGTGACTGTAATCCATTCATTTAAGCGTGATTCTACGGTTAGTTTTTCGGGGAAGATGGTAAAATCTGGGTGGGATGCAAGGTTATTAATGAATAGGCTATCCGTACCAGGATTTTGTATTTCCACATTTAAGGATTTACTATCTCCAACGAAGACCTCCCCAAAATCCAACTTATAAGTATTTAGGAAAATCAATGGATTCCCAAAAACATCAAAGAAAATAGGCACATCCACAATCGGATTTAGGGGATCATTGGTATAGACTCGGATGGTCGTATAATAGCGTCCGCCTAGTAAATCACTAGCATCTACATCAAAAGAGACATAAATGGAGTCTCCATTAACTTGAATTTGGTTATTGAGATCAGAACTGAAGGTCAACCAATCTGCTCGGTTATTATTGTAGGCAAATCGTAGGCTGTTGGCGAGTAATTTCCCTCCTGCTTCGAGATAACTGAAAAAATCAAAGCCGATGTAAATGGCATAGCCTTTCCCTAATGGTCGTAAAGCCGCAGCGGTTAATCCTGTTTCCGATTCAGTTGCCAATATTTCTACATTCGGACTATCAAAAGTACCAGCCCATAATGCATTGAAAGAAGGGAAACTATCTGGTACTCCTTCCATAATAGGATGCTCAGGAGCTTCTATTCGTATGTTTTTAGGTGGAAAAGAATAGATGTTTTCAAATGTTCCTGATAATAACCCTGTATTATTCACGACATGTCCTTGCCAGCTCCCTAAAATGATGACCGTCCCTCCTCGTTCGGTAAATCTTTCGAGTACTTCCTTGAAATCATCGAAAACGGAATAAAAAGCGGAGTTTTCTATTTCGGGTATAAGGAAAACTTGGTGGTTTTCTAGTTGACTTTCCAATTTTCCTGGAATGGTAGTACTAGTTGTATCCATATAAAAATCTTCCTCATAGAGTTTGATGGCGGTTAGGGTATTGGGAAATTCAGTAGTACGATCTACCCCTCCTGTATATACCAGCATCCGCAATTGATTCAATGGGTTATTTTCTATAACTTCTATATCCAGTATTTCACCCCCTAGATTATTAATCCAAAGCGTATCAGAGGCTTGTTCACCAACTCCTACCCTAATATCAAATTCTGTTGGGGAAAAGGTGATGATGGGTGCAGGAATACCCACACCAGAAAGATTGATGTTATAATTGCCTATATTGGTGTTGATGGTTAAAATGCCTTCGCTATCTCCTAGTGATTCAGGAGAAAATTCGACAGTTATCTCCTTGTTTGTTTGTCCATATAAAGCAAAGCGATTTTCTAGCGCATTAAAAGCATCATTATTAGATTGAATGCTATTGATAAAGAGGGAATCTGTTCCTGTATTTTCGATTATGAAGGTCAATTCCGATTTTGCATTGAGCATGACTTCTCCAAAATCCAAGCTTTCTTCTTCAATCAAAATGGCTGGTTCACCAGTAACGGTAAGTTGGCAAGGGAAGCTTAATATTTCACAGTTTGGGTCATCAGGAATGATCATAATAGATTGATTATAAATACCTCCATATACCTTATCTGCCTTAAAAGTCACCTCAATCGTAGTGCTTCCTTCTGCTGGAGCTTCTACCGATAATTGATCAACAAATAACCACTGATCCGCTCCATAGCCAGCAGCTCGAATGATATTAGCCAGCACTTTTTGCATGGCTTCATTACTAGCAATATAATCATGTCCAATCAAAACCGCTTTTCCCTTTCCTATATTTCGATAGGCAACAATAGGGTGTTGTTGATAAGTAACGATGGTTTGAATGTCTTCATTGGTCAAATCATAGTAATAGGTAGAAGGTAAAGCCTCATAAGGGGCATCAATTCCTTGTAAGGATGGGTCATTTAAGTTGGGTAATTGAATGATTTCTGGCCGTTCTAGTGCGGCTAATAAACTCCCCTCAAATAATCCTGTTGCAAAAATACAGCTTGCATCATTCATTCCTGAAGAAATAGAGGTGCCTGTAAAAAGAACGGTTCCGCCCTTTTCTGCAAATGTGGTGATGACTGCTCCTAAATTTTCAAATAAGTTGGCTGGACAATCTTTTTGTTTAGGGATGAGTAATACATCCTTATCCACTAATGCCCTTTCTAATTCTGTTGGCTCATAAGTGGATAACTCTGTTAGATTAAAATCTGCAAACTCTTTTTCAAGAGCCAATAGGGTTCTTTTATATTCTAAATTGACATCTGTGCTATTGATAAGGCTCAAAATTTCTTGTCGGGTATGTGACAAAGGAGCTACTTCCTCCAATTGCGCCATTATGGTTTCTGATGTTGGGTTGTTTAAGGTGACGGTATAGGTAATTGAATCACCATGAACTAGTGTCGTATTTAAAAATGTAGGTTCTACTTGCCAATTAGCGGCTATTTTCCAATTAGCAAATACGAAGAGTAATAGTGTGAGTATGAGGGGAATTTGTTTATTCATTGCTATTGCTTTTTAGTTATTTTTTTATTGTTGCAATATTTTCTACTATTTAATAGTAAGAATATGTAATTTTTTCCTAAATTTATGACATCATGCATACGAAATGCCTATTAATTGATAGAACTGTAATAATAGTATATTAGCTGTTAATATGCCACTTTTTTTATCAGATAAATAGGTGTGCTATAGATACAAATTCGACATAAATCTAGTCAAGATATATTATTTACAATTCAATTCATCAACTTTAAGATGGCTTTTGATTAATTTTGAGCTGATAAGCTCCCCCCTCATAACTCCCCCCTACCGAAATTACCTTGGCTCTCAGCTAAGTGCTGCGCTTGTTTTGCATCTTATATGCAGCAGATGCAATATAAAATTATTAGTTAAATATATAAAATAAAACCAAATTAGTATTTCATTGTAATGTCTAAATGATGAGGATAAAATAAGCAGTCAACATACTTATTTTACCTTCATTATCATTTCTGCCTGCCCTTGCTTTCATCCTATATGATAAGTATTTCATCATTATTTTGTCATAAATAGTATAAAAAATAATAATTAATAGATTTGCTCATTATTGCACAATTGAAGCATTTTTTTCAAATGCATCCAATGTAAATCATTAAAGGCTAGGTTACTAAATACAGGTATTTACTTAGTTTTTATGCCCCGACAAGGCTTTGAGTATTTATTTTTATTATTTCTAAATAAGTATTTATGATTTATTTTTCTGCTTACTTATCAATTATTTACTACTCATTTTTTACTGCCAATAAAAGAAATTTGCTGCCCTTGCATTTTTGAGAATGGTTTTTGTTGTTGTTTAGTAATGGTGAAATAATAAGCTCGTTATCGTGTCTTCAAGCATCACCTATTTTTTCATTGATTATTGTTAAGACCGCCTTAATCTGCCCCATTTGTAAAATAAGTTATAAGCATCAATCAATACGTTCCATTCCCAAATATATACCAAACGATCAATTAGTAGGTTGCACAATGCAGTGCTATTGTCAACACTATTCCTAATATAGATAATGCACCAAGCGATGGATTAGAAATAAAGTCAGTCAAAATAGACTTTCGATTATTTGGCCTAAGACAAGGCGCAAAAATTGAGCATACATGGCATACATGTGATCTTTTTGCGATGCAGTATTAGGCTAAATAATAAATAAAGGATATGACCAAATTTATTTTTGTTCCATCACCAATAATAAAACATTTGTTCAAGCTTTATTATGCTATTTAGTTAAGCTTTTCAAAGCTGCAAACAACAGTACCATTATATATTATCCTTTTTATTTTGGTATCGTTTTTGCAACTGCTTGACTGATTAGAAGAAGTTTTTTTGAGGAAATGCCCACTCCCTACATTTCTATTCATTGACAAATAAATAAAATTTTACGATAATCTAAATTTACACTAGAATGAAGAGTATACGTTCATCTGCCGTGCTGATGTTGCTTATATGTCTTTTCGCTTTTTCCGCAGAGGCGCAAGACAGTAAGCTCAAAAAGGCCAATGCATGTTACGACAAGTATGCCTTTCCCGAAGCAGCGGAAGCATATAAGAAAATCTTGGCAAAATCCGACATCCCCGAAGCAAAAATTAAATTGGCGGAATGTTATCGTCTGATGAACATGCCTGTAGAAGCGGAGTACTGGTATGAGCAGGTGGTAGACTTGGCGGAGAGCGAGCCTATACACAGATACTACTATGGTATGTCCCTAAAGGCAAATGGTAAATTCGAAGAAGCCAAACAAGCTTTCATGGAATATGCACAGTTGGTACCTGCTGACTCTCGTGGTCTGCGTCAGGTAGAAGCTTGTGAACAAGCAAACTATTTTTTAACCGATCCAGGTATCTATGACGTTAAATGTACCAATATCAACTCCGATGTTGCTGATTTCGGTCCTGCTTTCTATAAAGACGGTATCGTATTCGCTTCGGAAAATGATGTAAAGTATAAAGACAAAGAATACAACTGGCGTGCTTTAAACTTCCTAGACTTGTTTTATGCAGAGCAGCAAGGTGATCAACCTGCTACCCTGAATAAGCCAAGCAATCTGAAAGGTAAGCCTAATACGTGGATGCATGAAGGAACAGTCACTTTTTCGAGTGATAATTCAACCATGTACTTCACTCGTAATAGCTTTTACAAAGGTAAAATCTACTATGATACACAAGGGCAAATTGCCTATAAAATGAAGGATGATCTTAAAACGGTTAACCTTCAAATCTTCAAGTCTACACAATCTGGTGATAAGTGGGGCGACATCGAACCACTCCCATTCAATAGCACAGATTACTCTGTAGGTCATCCAGCACTTAGCCCAGATGGTCAGGCATTGTATTTTGTTTCTGATATGCCAGGTGGTTATGGAGCTACTGATATTTATGTAAGTTATAAGAGTGGTGATAGCTGGGGACAGCCTGAAAACTTAGGTCCAGAAATCAACACAGAAGGTAAAGAGATGTTCCCATTTATTTCTGAGGATAATATTCTTTACTTTGCTTCTGATGCCTTGCCTGGTCTTGGAGGTTTAGATATTTTCTCTACTTCTTTGAGTGATGATGGTACTTGGTTAGCTCCTGAAAACTTGCGTTATCCAGTTAATACAAATGCTGATGATTTCTCTTTCATTATTGATGGAGAAAATGAGAAGGGTTATTTCTCTTCTAACCGTCCAGGTTGTAAAGGTGATGATGACATTTATAGTTTCTCTAAATTGGCGAATGTCTTAAGCGGTATTATTGTCAATTGTGACAACCAAGAATTAATTGAGGACGCAAGTGTGAAATTAATTCAGGATGGTCAAATCATTCAGAAGCGTAAAACGACTTCTAATGGTTCCTTTACTTTCCCAGTTTCTCCTGGTGTACAATATACAGTAGAGGCTTCTAAATTGAATTATGAAGCAGGTTCTGAAGAGGTATTTGTTCCTGAAGATGCAGGTGGAAAAATTGAGATTAAAATCGCTATTTGTCCGCCGATGGA
>JAHDFT010000273.1:6202-7821 GCA_020628015.1 Bacteroidota bacterium | reverse complement strand
TACATTCCATGTATGTGCTATTTTTGCGCCTTGTCTTAGACTAAATAATTGAAAGAATATTTTGTCCGACTTTATTTCTAATCCATCACTAAGCAAAATAGTAAATAAATTTATTAAGGATGAATATTTATCAATTAAAAATACATCATAGTTTAAAAACGTATGTATTGACTAAAATGTTTCTTATGTAATGACACATTAAAAACACTCCACACATAACAAATAAAAAATTAAATCTTTATCCTTCCTCAAACAACTGCTGATACACCTCCTCCACCGTCTTCACTAAGGTCAATTTAATCTTATATTTCTCCAAATCCAAACCCTTATTATTGACCGAGATAATCATATGCTCAAAACCCAATTTCTCTGCTTCAAAAATACGTTGTTCGATTCTGGTTACACTACGCACCTCACCAGACAAACCCACCTCACCAGCAAAGCAAATTCTAGGCGGCAAGGCAATATCCTCAAAAGAAGACAATAAAGAACAAATCACCGCCAAATCAATCGCTGGATCTTCCACACGAATCCCACCAGCAATGTTGATAAACACATCCTTATCAGCAAAACGGAATCCACAACGTTTCTCCAAAACCGCCAAGAGCATATTCAATCGACGACCATCAAAACCCGTTGCAGAACGCTGAGGTGTACCATAAGCCGAATGACTCACCAATGCCTGAATCTCGATCAATAATGGTCGCAAACCCTCCACCGTTGCCGCAATACTAATCCCACTCAAATCCTCCAAATTCTCCGAAATCAACAATTCTGAAGGATTACTCACCTGTCGCAAACCATTGTGCTGCATTTCATAAATCCCCAATTCTGAAGTAGAGCCAAAACGATTTTTCTTAGTACGTAGTAAACGATAAGAATGATGACGATCTCCCTCAAATTGCAAGACGGTATCCACCATGTGTTCGAGGATTTTTGGCCCAGCGATGACTCCTTCTTTGGTGATATGTCCAATAATAAAAACAGGTGTATGGCTTTCCTTCGCATAACGTTGTAATTCTCCTGCACATTCTCGAATTTGCGAGACACTACCTGTAGCTGACTCAATAGAAGGGGAGCGCAAAGTTTGAATCGAGTCAATAATCAAAATATCTGGCGTTTCCTCCTTGAGTTGCTTGAAAATTTTGAATAAATCTGTTTCGGTCAAAATCAAACAATCCTCATTTTTCACCCCGATTCTATCTGCTCGCATCTTAATCTGTTGGGCACTCTCCTCACCCGAGACATAAAGAATTTTATATTTTGCCTGCACCGCCAATTGTAGAAGTAGGGTAGATTTACCAATACCTGGCTCTCCTCCTAGTAAAATCACCGATCCAGGTACAATGCCGTCTCCCAGTACCCGATTCAATTCTTGATCTAATGTCACCATACGCCGCTCTCGTACACTCTTAATCTTAGCAATACTGACCGCTGCTGCCTGTACACTCGCCAATCCACTTACTGTCCTTGCTGTTGGAGCTTGTTTTGGTCCTTTTACCTTTATTTCCTCCACATAACTATTCCATTCCTCACAAACAGGACATTTCCCGACCCATTTAGCCGAGTCTGCCCCACAATTTTGACAAATATAGATCGTTTTTGGTTTCGCCATTAGA
>JAHDFT010000273.1:3071-6102 GCA_020628015.1 Bacteroidota bacterium | reverse complement strand
TAATGCTTAAAATGCCTAATCCCTGTCAATAACATCGCCACTCCCAAATCATTACAACGCTCAATCACCTGTTTATCTCGAATAGAACCTCCAGGCTGAATGATATATTGAATGCCTTCTTCTGCTGCCAACTCTACATTATCAGCAAATGGGAAAAAAGCATCTGAAATCAATAAAGCTTTACTCAGTTCTTGACGAATATAGTCACTCAACTCCGCAGGATTGCCCCTAAATTCCTTCGCCAAATTATCTTTAGCCTTATTGATCGCCAATTGACTCGCCACCAAACGATTCGGTTGCCCTGCTCCCATACCTAATAACTGACAAGCTCCTTCATTTTCTCGCACAAGAATAATCGCATTGGATTTCACACAGCTAATGGCATGAAGCCCAAAACTAATCAAATCCTTCCAAGCATTTTTATCAAAGGTTTTTTCAGTAACAATTTCCAGTTTATCATAGAGATGGAAATCTTGATCTTGTACCAACAATAGCCCATTCATATAACGCATATCCTTGTGCGGATTGGGTAATTTTGTATTGAATTTAATTAGGCGAAGGTTTTTATGTTGTTGTAGATAAGTTAAAGCATCTGGCTCATAAGCAGGCGCAATAATCACTTCAATAAACTTTCGATCAGCCTTTTTAGTTGCATCTAATTGGAAAAAGCTTGCTGTTGTTTTGGTCAATAGACGATTAAAAGCGATAATGGAACCAAAGGCAGAAATCGGATCACCTGCCCATGCTTGTTCCAATACCCTTCGTTGATCCTTACCAACCGCCAAACCACAAGGATTACTATGTTTCACCACCGAGCAAGCCACCTCTTTATGCCGACTCACCGCCTCTATTGCGCCATGAATATCTAGTATATTATTGAACGATAAGGCTTTGCCATGTAGCAACTGCATATCATACAAGGAAAATAAAACATCCCGTTCCCGATACATCCACGCTTCTTGGTGATTATTTTCCCCATAGCGCAATTTCTTTTGTCGATCAAAAGTCAAACGCAAAGAAGGGCTTCCTTGCTCTTTATCCATCGCTGTCGCTATGGCTGCATCATAATCAGCTGTATGATTAAAAGCCTTTCTCATCAATGCCTTACGGGTGGCATAAGTCAATGTTCCTCCACTTGTTTCCAATTCCTCAATAATCGCTGCATAATCTTTAGTATCTGTAACTACTGCCACATACTTAAAATTTTTAGCTGCCGCTCGAATCATCGTCACCCCACCAATATCAATATGCTCAATGAGTTGATCTAAATTCGCTCCTGTATATAAGACTTCTTGGAAAGGATATAAATTACAGACCACCAAATCAATAGCATGAACCTTCAATTCCTCCGCTTCTGTAGCATCTTTTTCTCGGTTAAATAGCAAAGCAGCAGCAATTTCATAGGAAATGGTTTTCACTCGCCCACCAAATGCCTCTGGCTGTCCAGTCACCTCACTAATATCCGTAACCTCAAATCCTGCCTCCTGAAGCATACGCCCAGTTCCACCAGTAGAAATGATTTCACAATCTATTGCTTGAAGGGCCTTAGCTAGAGGAATTAATTGCTGTTTATTAGACACACTTAGAAGGGCTTTTCTAGGCCGGATGGGGTTTTGTTGCATGATTTGTTATTTTAATTCAAAGGCTTACAAAATTACGGAAATTTAATGACTTTTATTTTTCCAATACCTGAACATTTCTATTGATTGGCTTGTTCAGTCTCATTTTATAAATTAGTAACGAGTGAAAAATAAGTTCCCTATTTTGACTAGGGAAATTTGACACTAGACAAGGCAAAAAATGTAGGCAATGCAGCGTATTGGCGAGGCTTTTTAACGAAGTATAGGGTTAAATTTATCAATCAAAATGAGGAAATTATTTTTTTACTGTTACTTAGATGTAATTATCAATAAAAGAACTGGAATCAATTATTTTTTACACTATCTGACAGACTTTTATTATTGATAGATTCGTTATACCTTGCGATATTTTTATAAACAAATAAATAGGACGCAAACAAAGGTTGCCTATTTCACAATCATATATCTAGTAGTTTATGCAAGAAAATTACGTTGTACTTGTCGATCCAGAAGGAAAGGTATTAGGTACCGAAGAAAAAATAGAAGCGCATCGTCAGGGGCTATTGCATCGGGCATTTAGCGTATTCATTTTCAATGAGCAAGGTCAGATGCTGCTACAACAAAGAGCATTTACCAAATATCACTTTGGCGGTTTGTGGAGCAATAGCTGTTGTAGTCATCCACGCCTAGAGGAAACCCCTACAACGGCTGCACATCGTCGTTTGGAAGAAGAACTGGGCTTTGATACAGAGCTAAGAGAGGTTTTTACTTTTCTTTATCGTGCAGAAGATCCAGAAACCCAACTCATTGAACATGAATTGGATACTGTTTTGGTAGGTTTTTACAATGAAGATTTTGAATTTAATCCAGAGGAGGTAAATGCCATAAAATGGGTTTCTATTGCCGAGTTATATCACTGGCTCAACTCTGATCCACAAGCCTTTTCCTACTGGTTTAAAACGGCTTTATTGGAGCTTAAAAATCGGGAGTTATTGTCTTTGGAGGCTTTAAAAAAACTATTTGAAAATCAGGAGTAAGTAATGGAACCAAAATAAATTAGACCATATGCCTTATTATTTAGCCTAATACTTCGTTGCAAAAATATTACGTACACTCCATGTATGTGCTATTTTTACGCCTTATCTTAGGCCAAATAATTGCTACCTATTTTGGTCTAATTTATTTTTAATCCATCACTAATGAAAAATGAATAGGTTCCATTCGTCTTAATTAAAAACGGTAATGAAATAAACAGCATATATTTAGTATCCAGTTTATTTCATTACCCTTCCAGCATTCCTTTCAATTATCAATAATTTAATTAATCATTTCATTATGAAAAAATGGAGCCTGTTTATCACATGCTGCTGGCTGACGACTGCCTTGTTTGCAGGTAATGGCGCAGATATTTCCCCAAGTTGGAGCATTAGTAATAATGGGGAAATCAATGG
>JAHDFT010000273.1:0-2971 GCA_020628015.1 Bacteroidota bacterium | reverse complement strand
TTACTAGTGAACAAATCCAAAAACTCCCTACTAGAAATGTCAATGATTTCATCAGTAGTGCTAGTGGTATCTATCAATCTGATGCTGGTGATGGATTCAATGTACGAGGAGCCAGAACGGGTAGTACACTATTTATTGTAGATGGAGTCAGACAAGCTTCTGTAACAGGTATTCCATCTAGTGCGATTGGGCAAATGCAGGTGATCACAGGTGGTGTGCCTGCTAGATATGGAGATGCTACGGGTGGTGTAGTGGTTATTGAGACGAAGAATGGTTTGTAATTCCTTATTTATCTAGTGACTTACGATAAGCTTAGTCAAAGCAACTAAGCGATTTCCTTGAACTAAAACGATCCCATACATACCTTGTTTCAAGTCTCTTATACTGATCCTTTCTTTTCCTTGTAGCACCGATTGCTGCCCAATCACTTGTCCTTGTGCATTAACCATAATGAGTGTTCCATTCGTTGGAATAGTCATTTCGACAAAATTACTAGCAGGATTCGGATACAAGGTTAAGGAAGGACTTTGTAAATGATGGTCTACAGCCACTAAGTCAGGATGCCACCAAGTCAACTTAAAGACTCGCTTACTCACCTCCTGATTCGCTCCCATTCCTCCAGCAATAATGTATTCATTTTGACTAATTTTAGCTACCCCTCTCAAGTCCATCGTAGGTAGAATCACCTGCTCCTCCTTTATCAATTGCCCTGTTTCTGCTTTATAAGTAATAATCCGATTCAAGGGTTCTGCGCCACCACTTCTATTATACCCAATTCCATCAAAATTATAAGCAATGTCTGAACCTCCAATCCAGATGGGTTGATCAAAAATAGTCGTTGCTGCCATTCGATAGCCTAGAGCTAATGGATGTGTTTCTGTTTCCCAGTCGATTTGGCTAGGATCATCAGGGTGGATATAACCTTTCCTCAACTGATCTCCTAGTGTAAAAACCAAAGTCGTTTCTTCAATCTTTGTACCACCGATATAATAAATTGTATCGCCTACAATAGTTCCTGATCCACCAAAGACCTTATAATCTGGTGTATCAGGAACAGGTGTTCCCTCCATCCAGGTATCTGTTGAGGGATTATAGATTTGTACATTAGAGACATTGGTAAAATCGCTCCAACCAGTAATCAAATATAGTAAACTATCTCTCCAAACTGCTTGTACTTGGTCATCAATTGCTACAGGCATAGGATTAGCATCCTCTAAATAAGTATTGCTTTCAGGGTCAAAGACAAATAGTTGATCAAAAGAACGTTCTGTCCCAGATGCCCTCACTTCATACCCACCAGCAATATAAATCTTCCCTTTGATGACGCTTGCTCCTGCTGCGATACGTCCTTTATCATCTGGTAAAGGGGCTAACATCGTCCATTCATCCGTTTCTACATCATAGCGATAGGCTCTTTGGTGAATCCCACTATATATTTTAGTCTCATCAATTCCTGAAAAAGAGTAGACATAAGGTTTTCCATCTACAAAAGCTTCTACAACCGCATTGTTACTTACTGCTTCGGGCATGGGAGCCAATTCCCTCCAAATCCATAGATGTTCTTGTGCTTGTGTTGTAGTAGGGATTAATAATCCTAGTAAAAATAGACTCGCCAATAAATACTTCCCTATTGTCATTGTCGGATATATCATATTACCCCATTGTCTACTAAATGGGCAGAATTGAGTTATTGTTAAGCAATTCATATACACTATTTTTTAGCATGACTAAACTATGACGATCATTTCCAGTCAATCAAAGAAGTCTAAACGATTAGTTATCAAAGTTTAAAATTTGAACTTACTGAATTTTTTCGTATTATGATGCAAAACCAAACCGAAAATCTTCATTTACTCCCCAATTGTATGAATTGTCAACTGATGAAACAGGTACCAATCATCACTTTATTATCGTTTATCTTTTTATTCCATACTTCTACGATAATGGCTCAGAAGGATAAACAACATGTCAAAGTAGTTGCTAAAAGTGGCGATGGAATTTATTCTATTCTAAGTAAATATCAAATTCCATTGAATAAGTGCAATGTAGATTATTTTTGTAAATCTAATAAGATTACATTAAACAGTAATCTAAAAATAGGCAAAACCTACCAACTACCTATTTTCATTTATAGATATAATGGAGAAAGTATTCGCTCCACATTAAGTGATGATGATTGGGATAAAGCCTTACGTATTCAGGAATACAATAGGGCAGTCAACAAAGCAGGTTTAAAGAAGGGTAATTACGAAAAGGATTTGATTCTTTGGGTGCCTTATTATGAGGAGTTTTGTAAAGCCAAACCGCCTATTACAGTCCGTCCAAAGAAAGCTACCGTTCGAGAATTTGGCATTTTTGGAGAGCAACATAAGAAAGTCTTAATCAAAAGCAATAAACTCAAAAATTGCGTCTATTATATTGTTGGTGGGCATGGTGGTCCAGACCCTGGTGCGGTTGGTAAAAAAGATGGGAAGCAATTGTGTGAGGATGAATATGCTTATGATATTGCTTTGCGTTTGGCAAGGAATTTATTGGCGCATGGAGCTACGGTTTATGTGATTACTCGTGATAAAAATGATGGCATTAGGGATTCTAAGTATTTGAAGTGTGATACTGACGAGACTTGTTGGAAAAATCAAACCATTCCACGTAATCAAAAAAGGCGATTGGAGCAACGATCTTCTTCTATTAATGAAATTGCAGGACGTTTGGAATTGGTGGGTAAAAAATACCAACGGGCGATTATGATTCATATTGATTCGCAGAGTAAAGACATGCGACAGGATATGTTTTTCTATTATTTTCCAGGCACACAAGCAGGAAAAAGTCTAGCCAATACTTTACGTAGTACGATAGAACGGAAATATGATGTTTACCAAAAGAATAGAGGTTATACGGGTACGGTTAGTGGACGGGATTTACACATGCTTAGAGAAACTAAGCCACCTTCTGTTTATATTGAGTTGGGTAA
>JAHDFT010000272.1 GCA_020628015.1 Bacteroidota bacterium | reverse complement strand
TTAGCATAGGGCATCGCCCTATGAAAACGCAGTATCCATTATTAGCCCTGAAAGGGCAAAAGCCGTTTGACTAAGGATATCTTCATTAATCAAATGATGGTAAATCGATTAATTATTAGGCTTTCGCCCTTTCAGGGCTGAATGTGTATTTACTTATATTCGTAGGGCGATGCCCTACGCTAATGATTTTGCCCCTTCAGGGCTGGAATAAAAGATAATTATGTAAAAACTATTCCATTCCGCCCCAACTATCTTAGAACTAGAAAAAATAATCTATCGTTGCAACCTTTTTATCATTAAGCGTACTAAAGCAGTAAAACCAAGCAATACAAAAATATTTTGGGAATTTCAGATCAACAAATCATTCAAGGCTGTCTAAAAGGAGACAAACGAGCACAGCGACAACTGTATCAACAGTACAAAGGATTACTGTTTGGTATTTGCCTGCGCTATTCTCGTAATCGAGAGGAGGCAAAAGACATGTTGCAGGATGGCTTTGTCAAAATCTATCGAGACCTCTACCAATATCGCCCTATTGGCCCTTTTGGTGGATGGATGAGAAGGGTGATGGTCAATGTCTGTTTGCAACACATTCGCAAAAAGAAATCTTGGATTCAAGATCAAAATGTGGAGATAGAAAGCGTTGCAGATCAGTACATGGCAGAGGATGACATCTTTAGCGAATTTAGAGCTAAAGCCCTAGTCAATATGGTTCAAGGTTTACCTGATGGCTATAGAGCAGTTTTTAACCTCTATGTCATAGAAGGATATAACCATAAGGAAATTGCCCAAAAATTAGACATCTCAGAAAGTACTTCCAAATCGCAATTGTCAAGAGCCAAAGCGAGTTTACGGAAAATACTAGAGAAACAAATGTTGTAAAAATATTCAATCAGCCTATATCATATCAATAATAAATGGACGATAATTTACATAAAGATCAATTGGAAGAATTCTTCCGTAATGCCATTGAGGATTACACAGAAGAACCGCCCGATGATTGGTGGGAGGAATTAGAAGCAAAAATTCCCCCTAAGCCAATATTGGTCAAACGTTTATGGCAACAATATAATTGGGCTGTTGCCGCTATTTTATTAGTAGCTCTAGGCGGAGCTTTGCTATTTTGGAATAGTCAACAACAGCAAAAGTTGACCGCCCAATTAGATGAGCAACAAGAAGTCATTGAAGGTTTGACCCAACAAATAGACCATTTAAGCGATAAAATAACGGATCAAAATAATACGCATTCAACATCTGCCTCTAATCTTACTACAACAGCTCCTCGTCCAGAGTTAGTAGCAGAAAAGACGGATAAGGATAAGGATAAGAATAACCATCAAAATCAAATCAAATCAACGAAAACTATAAACCAAGTCCAAACAACTGAAGATAAACAACAGAAAAATCAATCTACAACACAATTAGCAGTAGGTAAGCTTAAAGCCCAAACGAAGGAGTTTGAGGAAAAAGCGATTAGTTCTGCTCTTGCAGTCAATGCTATCCAACGAGATAACCAACCAGCTTCATCCACTAAAGCTAATTTTACAAAGGAAAAGGAAAATCCAACTCCTATTGTATCCACTATAGCTAGTCTAAAGGAAAAGCGATCTACTCCTTCTATTGTAGCATCAAATACGCCTACTCCAAATGTAACCAAAACACAGTCTCTTGCTCCAACAAGTACAACAACATCGAATACCAATAATAAAAATAGCAATACAACTACTCCTATCAATGAATCTATAGTAGTAGCTAAAACAAACCCTACTACTACTCCAAGTTTACCTGTACCGAATCCAATAAAATCAACAACAACAGCTACACCACCCAGTTATACCGCCCAAATGAACAGTTTTGCCCCTAACGCCACTACTAATGAGCTACAAGATCAAAACTGGCAGACAACCAATGCCAATCAGGAAGCCATTAGAGCCATGCAGGCCATAGCTAAAGCAGCAGGTAGGATACAAATTCCAAATAATGAGGCGGTTATGGAGGATGCAGTACCGATGATTCCACCAACGGTTAATTGGATGGATCGAGTATTGGATCAGCAGGATGCGCCTAGTGGTCAACTTGTTGGCACCAATGTTTTTAGACAGCAAACAACAGGAGCTTCCAAGCCTCTGGTCGCTGTTTCATCAATTACTGATTTAGAAAAAATACCTTCTACCTTTATTGAGGATCAAATAGCAGGGGCTACAGCTCAACCTCCTCAGCAATTATTGACCACACTAGACCAATCATCTAATTCTGTATTGGCTCTTGACAGTAAAAATAAAGAGGTAAAAGAACGCAGTAAATGGTTCAAAACTGGTAAAAAACAGGGCGGAAAAGGTCAACTCGCAGCCCTTAAACGCATCAAACCAGCTCAAAGTAATTGGTATTTGATGGCTTTGGCAGGGCCACAGTATGCCTTCCGTTATACCAATAATAGTGTCAATGGTTCTATTAGAGGATTAGAAAAAGATGCTAAAGTAGAGTCGATCAAAGAAAAGGGAGGTTTGTCTTATGATGCAGGTCTTAGATTAGGTTGGCGAGCAAATAAAAAATGGGGAATAGAAACAGGTTTAGAATATCAAAATAAATCTTTTATTGTAACTCAAGCTTTTAAAGCTAAGGCATTCAAAAATAATAGAGGTGAATACAACCGTAATGATGAGCGTTTTAGTAGTTATATCTATTTGGGTTATGACTCTTCATATGGTACATTAGATTATGATATGGAGGTAAATGGAGATAACAAAATAGTAGAAGACCTCTCTCGACCAGATGATTTTGAAATAGCATCTAGTATTGTCTCTAACTTCAGATTTTCGTCCCTTCAATTACCCATAAAAGGGATTTACCGTCTAGCATCTATATCTGATCAAAGCCGATGGACAGTAGTATTTAAAGGAGGTTTGGTAGGGGAATTCCTGTTAGGTTATCAGAATAATAGTCCAAACATTGATATTTCTAATCAGGAAAAGAGTTCTGCAATCATTTACTACGGAATCACACAATCTTTTGAGCCGATCAGGTCTATTACAATTAATGTAGAACTCGCAACAGCATTAGGTTATCAACTGACCCCAAAAACAGCACTAGTTGTAGAACCTTTCTATAGTCATGGTTTAAACTCATTTGAATATAAAAAGAATAGAACTACAGGTTTAACTACCAGAAGTTACCAAACAAGAAATTTTGCATTAGGGGCTAATGTAGGTATGCGAGTAGCCCTATAATACAGCTCTCCAATCATCAGTCTAGCTCGTTAAGATTAAATAAGCGAGCTAGATTGATAACATCTTATTATACAAACTGTTATATTAATATCATTAAAATTAGTATTTTCCTATTTTTTATTTTCATTTATTAAAGTTCTTCTAGTAATAAAATAGCTATATTTACTAAGCACTCATTTAATTTATTGCCCTAAAAATCAGGTCAACACTTATTAATAAGCCTTTATTTATCCTATCTCAATACTATACAAATTAAGGTTTTAGCTTTTCAAATCAATCTTAACACAAATCATAAATACCAAAATCCTTATCAGCAATAATATATCAACTATAAAAATTTCGCCATTTACATATAGCAAAACAAAAATGTCACAAAACAGTCAGCATACTTTTTTTTCTTTAATAAATGCCTTACTTTTGTATAAAAAAAAAGAATTAATCCGTATTTATTCTTAAACAAACAAATTACCTAATATATTTATTATCACTTGTTAGACTTTAAAATACACTGGTTAAACGTTTTCTTTTCTTCCCATCATTGTTTAAACATAGTTTAGGTAATGATAATGATGACTTTAGCATTTTTTCATTTTTACCATATATAATCATTCAGACAAATTATAAGTAGACAGATGATATTGCTATCCGTCTACAAAAGGTAAATAAATGCTTTTTAAAAGTCCAAAAATGTAAGAAATTAATTCGTTTAATTTACTTAGGCTCCAAGGAGTAGCTTTTTTATTTGAAAAGGCTGGCTGCTTGGGGCTTTTCTTTTTGATGGTTTTACCAAAAAAAATGAGCCGATTTTCAAAATTATCCCCTCCCTTGTCTTAATTTTGTTTTTCCTAAAAATATTGATCAAAATCCTCCCTAACCAACACAACACACCAATGGCCATAAAAAAATCCGAATTATACAGCTCCCTCTGGGCAAGCTGTGATGAATTGAGAGGCGGAATGGATGCCAGCCAATACAAAGATTATGTACTGGTCATGCTCTTTATTAAATACATTAGTGATAAATGGGCTGGACAAGTGTTTGCCCCAATTGAGATACCCGAAGGAGCCAGTTTTGCCGATATGGTTGCCCTAAAAGGAAAGCCCGATATAGGCGATCAAATCAATAAAAAAATTATTGCACCACTCGCCAAGGAGAATGACCTCATTGATATGCCCGATTTTAACGATGTCAACAAACTCGGTAGCGGCAAAGAAATGGTGGATCGTTTGACCAATTTGATCGCTATTTTTGAAAATCCTGCCCTTGACTTTAGCAAAAATAAAGCAGAGGGCGATGATATTCTGGGGGATGCTTATGAATATTTGATGCGGCATTTTGCGACAGAAAGCGGTAAAAGTAAAGGGCAATTTTATACCCCTGCCGAAGTGAGCCGAACCATGGCCCAAATCATTGGCATTCACCAAGATCCTAGTGCAGCTTCTGAGACTATTGAAACCATGATCTACGATCCTACTTGTGGGTCGGGTTCTTTACTCCTCAAGATTGGTGATCAAATTGGGGGTAAGGTGTCTTTATTTGGACAGGAAAAAGATGCGACAACAGCAGGTTTGGCAAAAATGAATATGATTCTGCACGATAAACCCTATGCCGAAGTGGTGCGAGGCAATACCTTAGCGAGTCCCAAATTCACCACAAAAGAGAACCAACTCCGCACCTTTGATTATGTAGTGGCCAATCCACCCTTTAGTGATAAACGCTGGAGCAATGGCTTAACCCTCCCCGATGATCAATACAAACGCTTCGAGGGTTTTGGTATCCCACCTGCCAAGAATGGCGATTATGCCTTTTTATTGCACATTATTCGCTCCCTCAAACGACATGGAAAAGGGGCGATTATTCTGCCACATGGGGTCTTATTTAGAGGAAATGCCGAAGCAGAAATTCGTCAAAACCTTATCCGTAGAGGCTATATTAAAGGCATTATTGGCTTGCCTGCCAACCTCTTTTATGGAACGGGCATTCCTGCGGCAATTATTGTGATTGACAAGGAAAATGCCGACCACCGACAAGGCATTTTTATGATAGATGCAGGCAAAGATTTTATCAAAGACGGGAATAAAAATCGCTTGCGAGAGCAGGATATTCGCAAGATTGCGGATGTATTTAACCAGCAACTAGCAATCCCTGGTTATAGCAAAATGGTTCCCTTTGCCGACATCCAAGCCAATGATTACAACCTCAATATTCCTCGTTATATCGAAAATCAGGAAACGGAGGACATACAGGATATTGCAGCGCATTTGCTAGGTGGTATCCCCAATAAAGACATTGCTACTTTGGAAGATTTTTGGGCAGTCTATCCCCAGCTTAAAAATGCCTTATTTCAGCCAAGTGACCGCCCCAATTATGTGCATTTAAGCGTGCCTAAAGCGGACATTAAGGAGACCATTTTTAGTCATCCTGAATTTGTCGCTTTTACCCAAACAATGGATACCTTATTTAGCAATTGGCAAATAGACAGCATTAAACAACTCAAAGGACTGACGACAGGTTTTAATCCCAAAAACTTAATCCATCAATTATCGGAAGGGCTATTGACCTTATATGCCGAGCAGCCTTTGATTGACAAATACGATATGTATCAGCATTTAAGGAGCTATTGGTCGGAAACCATGCAGGATGATTGCTATCTCATTAGTGCCGATGGTTGGCAGGCGGAGATTCAACTGATTCAAGTCACCAAAGGCAAACGCACGATTGATAAGGGTTGGACTTGTGATTTGCTGCCTAAATACTTGGTCATCAATCGCTATTTTGCTACGGAAAAAGCGGCTTTGGCGGATTTACAAGCCACAAAGGAAAGCATTGCCAGCCAAATTACCGAACTGGTGGAGGAACATAGTAGCGAAGGGGGCTTTTTTGCAGAAATGGAGAAGGTAAATAAGGCAACGGTAAATGCTCGTTTAAAAGTCCTTAAAGCCTTGCAAAAGGAAGGGGATTTGGATGCAGAAAGCCAAGCAGAATTAAAGGTATTGAGTCAATACATTCATTTGCTGACGCAGCAATCGGCTAAGAATAAACAAATCAAAAATGCGGAGGGGGATTTGGATAAGCAGGTCAAAGCCAAATACCCGACCCTATCCGAAGCAGAGCTTAAAGTGCTGGTGGTGGAGGATAAATGGATGCAAAGCCTTTCAAGGGCTATTAAAGGGGAAATCGACCACATTAGTCAACGGCTCCACAATCAGGTCAGTACTTTGGCGGCTCGCTATGAAAAGCCTTTGCCTGCCATTGAAGCGGATATTCGTATTTTGGAAAATAAGGTGACTGCTCATCTGCAAAAAATGGGATTTTTATGGAATTAAAGACAATAATCAAAAAGGGTTATAAACAGACGGAAATTGGGGTGATACCGGAGGATTGGGAGGTGAAGAAGTTAGAACTAGTTATTAATAAATTTATAAATGGTGGAACTCCCTCTACACAAAATGAAAATTATTGGACTGGTAATATTCCTTGGATTACAGGTGCAGATATTTTAAACCAAAAAGTCAGTATTGTAAGACGATACATAACAAAAAATGCTGTAAAAAACAGTTCTACAAATATTATAAAAAAAGACAATTTACTTCTCGTAACAAGGACAGGAGTAGGTAAATTAGCAATTACACCATTTGATATATCAATTAGTCAGGATTTTACAGGTATTTATCCCAATAAAAACTATTTATCAACAAACTTTGCATTCTACTATTTCGATTTTAATAAATTAATATTACAAAATCAAAATCAGGGGACATCAATTAAAGGTATTACAAGAGAAACATTAAAAAACCTTCTAATCCCCATCCCTCCCCTCTCCGAACAAAAAGCCATAGCCGAAGTATTAGGGGATATGGATGCATTATTGGCGGCTTTAGGGCAAAAAATTGCTAAAAAACGTTTGATTAAAAAGGGGGCGATGCAGGAGTTGTTGACTGGAAAACGAAGGTTAAAAGGTTTTGAAAAACAAAAGGGGATGAAACAGACGGAGATAGGGTTGATTCCAGAGGATTGGGAGGTTATTGATTTAGGAGATAAATTCAGTATAAAAAATGGTCTAAATAAAGAAAAGAAATTTTTTGGCTATGGTACTCCTATAATTAATTATATGGATGTTTTCACAAATGTTGGATTATATAAAAAAGATATTGAAGGAAAGGTATTTTTAACCCATCAAGAAAAAGAAAATTATAAAGTCAAAGCTGGCGATTTATTATTCACAAGAACATCAGAAATTCCTGAAGAAATTGGGATGGCATCGGTAGTTTTAGAAACTATACCTGATGTAGTTTTTAGTGGTTTTGTATTAAGAGCAAGACCAAAAGATAATACATTTGATAATGAATTCAAAAAATATTGTTTTCGTTCAAATCAAGTAAGGAAACAAATCATTTCAACTTGTTCGTATACAACAAGAGCATTGACAAATGGAAAAAGTCTTTCTGCTATAAAAATTCCAGTACCTTCACTAATAAAAGAACAAACCCACATCGCCACCATACTCTCCGACATGGATGCCGAAATTACAGGCTTAGAAGCCCAATTGAAAAAATATCAACAATTAAAGCAAGCTTTGATGCAGGATTTATTGACGGGACGGGTGCGTTTGTAACGGGACTGGGCTT
>JAHDFT010000271.1 GCA_020628015.1 Bacteroidota bacterium | reverse complement strand
CTATACTTCGTTAAAAAGCCTCGCTGCGGCACTACATCGCCTACGTTTTTTGCCTCGTCTAGTGATAAATTTCCCTAACCAAAATTTGTACACTTATTTTTCACTCGTTCCTAATGTTTAGTGATGGAACAGAAATAAATTCGGACAAAAAATATGCAACTCATGATTTAGCCTAAGCCAAAAGATGCAAAAACTAGCCCATAGATGACCTCTACATGATATTTTTGCAAATATTAGGCAAAATAATGAGTAAGATATGGCCCAATTTATTTCTATGACATCACTAAATACTCAACAAGTTTTAACCCAATTTTTGTTCAAGACAGTCATCAATAAGTCAAAAAAATAACCTTTATGCCAAAATAATCGTAAAATATTTTTTAATGAATAAAAAAGAATAGGTGACGAAGTAAATACTAAGCGTCTTATCAGTAAATGAAAAACATTTCATACTTCGTTATCTACCAAACTATCACTATATATTGATTGCCTATGAGTTATACATGAACGATTACAAACACCCCATCTAATTATTATATAAATATATAAACGCTCCAATACTAAAATAGTAATCTCCTATTTATACTATTTGGGTATCTACTTATTTTTATCATTCCCCAAAATAACCCAATAAGGAACTGCTCCAATGTATAACTTACTTCCTAGACTATCACTTTTTTTTATCCATTTTCCTACATTTTTTTAGTTCAGCATGTATATGAAGTTCTAAGTAACAGCTAAAAAATAAACCGACATCTTGTTGTTTAATTTGCTGCTATACTTCGTTAAAAAGCCTCGATGATGCTCGCATCACCTATGTTTTTTGCCTCATCTAGCCACAAATTAACCTAACAAACATGCCTAATTTATTTTTTGCTTGTTCCTAATCAATACAATTATTCGCAATAAATGACTACCAGTACTTCATAATTACATACAAGATATACTACTGTAAAATGTACATCATTATGTTTCCCCATTACAGGGAAATTCAATACTTTTGCAGACACGTAACATAAAATTTTTTATTTATAAAAATAAATATATTACACACTGTGGTTCAAGTCAATACAAGACCAGTCTAAAAATAAGGAGCTAGTTTGGTATAAGTATAATAGCTAAATGCATTTGGATATTTTGACGACTACATGACCTGGCCGAACCATAATTAACGAGAGAAATTTCACTTTATCTTTTAATAATTTCATGAATATGAACGTAAATTTACTGGATTTACTCCAAAGCCATCTTGGAAAACAGGTTATTAGTAAGGCAAGTAGCTATTTAGGTGAAAGCAACAATAAAACAAAATCTGCGATGGGCAGCATCCTCCCATCTATCTTAGGCGGTCTAATGTCTAAGGCATCAACAAAAAAAGGAGCAAAGGATTTATTCAACATGTTGGATGATGACATGCATGATGGTAGCATCTTAGAAGATGTAGGCGGTTTATTTGCTGGTGGAGACACTAGTGATGCAGTACAAGGATTTGGTGGTGCTATCCTCAAAAATTTATTTGGCAACAAACAAGATGGACTTCTTGATATGGTTACCAAAAGTAGTGGTATCAAAAGAAGTTCGGCTGGTTCTTTACTAAGCATGGCAGCTCCTATTGTAATGGGTATGCTAGGCAAACAAAAAAATAGTTTAGGACTAGATGCGAATGGTTTGGTTAGACTTTTAATGGGACAAAGCGGCATGGTTCAAAAAGCTGCACCTGCTGGTCTAGCAAGCTTATTAGGATTTTCAAGCTTTGATAAATTAGTGAGTACTACACAAAATAACTTTGGTGCTGACTTAGGTGATTTAGGTGTAGTTACAAGTAGTGGTAGTACTAGTACAAAAGCAACACATACTAGTACAAGAACGGTAGAGAAAGAAACTTCAAATAAAAGAGCAGCAGCAGCGACTGCTGCCAGTACTTCCAGTTCGAGTAAAGGGGGAGGGTTCAGTTGGATGAAAGTCCTCCTTCCTTTACTTCTCTTATTTTTAATTGGTGGTTTCCTATTTTCTCAATTTAAGGGTTGTGGTTCTGCTTCCCAAACCGCAGAAAATATCACCAAAAAGACGGGAGAATTGGCTTCTGCTACAGGTGATGCTGTAAAAGGAGCAGCAGTAAAAACAGGAGAAATGGCCAAAGGTGCGGCTTCTGCGACTGGTGATGCGGTTAAAGGTGCGGCTTCTGCTACAGGTGATGCCGTAAAAGGGGCAGCAGAAAAGACAGGAGAATTGGCTTCTGCTACAGGTGATGCTGTGAAGGGAGCAGCTTCGGCAACTGGTAAAGCAGTAAAAGGAGCAGCAGAAAAGACAGGAGAAATGGCTAAAGATGCAGCTTCGGCTACAGGTAATGCGGTAAAAGGAGCAGCAGAAACAGCTAAGGATGCAGCTTCAGCAACTGGTAAAGCAGTAAAAGGGGCAGCAGAAAAAACAGGGGAAATGGCTAAGGATGCAGCTTCAGCAACTGGTAAAGCAGTAAAAGGAGCAGCAGAAAAAACGGGGGAAATGGCTAAAGATGCAGCTTCAGCAACTGGTAAAGCAGTAAAAGGAGCAGCAGAAAAAACGGGGGAAGCAGTTAAAGCAACAGGTGATGCTGCTAAAGGAGCAGCTAAGGCTACTAAAAATGCAGTTAAAAGTGCTACAGCTTCAGCTACACCTGATGCTAAAGCCTTGAAATTACCTGGTGGTAGCGTTTCTGGTAATTTAGCTAACTTCCTAAGTAAAAAAGGTGCTGCTGGTAATAAAGCATTCACTTTATCTGATGTTAAATTTGCTTCTGGTTCTGCTAATTTGACAGGTAATTCTAAAAAACAATTGGATAATGTGGCTAAAGTATTAAAAGCTTATCCAAATGTAGCGATTGAATTGCAAGGACATACAGACAGTTCTGGAAATGCGGATAAAAATCAACAGCTTTCTGAAAGACGTGCGAAGGCGGTCAAAACTTATTTGGTTAACAAAGGTGTAGCTACCAAGAGTTTGGCAAGTAAAGGTTATGGCTCTACTAAACCTGTTGCTAGTAATGACACACAGGAAGGTAAGCGTAAAAATAGACGTACTGATCTTGTTGTGACGAAGAAATAATATATACAATTGATCTTTTTCTATTACTTAGAAAAAGACCAGTATAGCAAAGGAGATTTTAAGCGAATCTGTAAAGATTGCTTGAAATCTCCTTTTGTATTTTATACAGAATCCAATAATGAGTTTGGTATTATTAGTAAGGAACAATAAAAAAATACAGAATAAATATTACTTTTGAGCTTTTGAATAATTATTCAACAATTAGTCATTTAATCAATATTTCCTTTTTTATTATTCCAATTGACTCCATAAAATACCTATGAAAGAGCTAACAAACCTTATTTCCAGCATGAGCCATTTAACTTATCTTCCAGTTAGGTTATCCACTACCCTACTTAAAACTAGTTGTCTGTGCTTATTTTTTTATTGCCTCCTAGCTACTCCGCTTTTGGCACAAGAACGGATTAACCCAACTGATGTAACCATTGTAAGGGATGATTGGGGAGTACCTCATATCTATGGCAAAACAGATGCTGATGCCTCTTATGGCTTGGCTTGGGCGCATTGTGAAGATGATTTTGATAGTATTCAGGAGTCCTTATTGTCCATTAACGGGCGTTCGGCAGAAGTTTTGGGCAAAGATGCGGCTGTATTGGATGTATTGGTTTTTATCACCAATGCTGATCCTGTTATTGAAAAATATTATGATACAGAGGTTTCGCCAGCATTTAAAAAAATCCTCCAAGCTCATGCACAAGGGATTAATGATTATGCCAAAGCGAATCCTAAAGAATTATGGATTAAAGAGATTTTTCCAATTACAGAAAAAGACTTACTCAAAGGTTATTTATTAGCACAAGGGGTTATTTCTAATAGTGTTTTTGGTATTGGTCGATTGATAGCTAATAATATGGAAGTCTATCAGGTACCTTATATGAAAGCAGGCTCTAATGCTTTTGCTTTTAATCGCCACAAAACAAAAGAAGGAGCTACTTTTCTAGTGTCTAATACCCACCAACCGCTTGAAGGTATGTTGGGTTGGTATGAGGCGCATGTCAATAGTGAAGAGGGTTGGAATATGCTGGGCGGCACTTTTTCTACTGGGGTGAGTCTTTTTCTAGGCACCAATGAGCATCTAGCTTGGACACATACCACCAATTATCCCGATTTTCATGACATTTACCAACTCAAAATGCATCCGACTAAAAAACACACCTATCTTTTTGATGGAGAATGGCATGAATTGGAAAAACGAGTGATTAAATTCAAGGTGAAAGTTGGTTTTCTAAAAATCCCAATTAGACGAACTTTTTATTGGAGTAAAATTGGGACAACGATTAAAAATAAATCAGGTTATTTTTCTGTCCGTTTTCCTGCTTCTTTTAGCCTCAAAGCTGCCGAGCAATGGTTTTTAATGAATAAAGCACAAAACTGGGAGGAATTTAGGACTATTTTAGATATGCAGGGATTGAGTTGTCAAAATATTATGTATGCAGATAAAGCGGATAATATTTATTTTCTTTGTAATGGCTTGTTTCCTAAACGAGAAGCGGATTTAAATTGGCAAGACATTATTCCAGGTGATACTTCTGCTTATGTTTGGCAGCCTTATGACTATCACCCTGTCGAGTCGCTTCCGCAGCTTTTCAATCCTGAGAGTGGTTATTTATTCAATTGTAATAATCCTGCTTTTAGTGCTACAGCTCCTGCTGAAAATTTAAAAGTAACAGATTTTGAGCCAACGATGGGCTTTTTAGAACGAGAAACGAATCGCAGTTTGCGTTTTCAGGAGCTGATTAAAGATTATGAGAAAGTCAGTTATACAGATTTAAAAACAATAAAATACGATCAACAATATAATAGTGAGACTTTTTATACTGGTGCTTTAGAGAATTTGAATGATATTTTGAAGGTAGATGCTCAAAAATATCCAGATTTAAAGGAGGTGATGGACATTATTCAACAATGGAATCGTAGTACTGCTATTGATAATGAAGAAGCAACGATTGTAATGCTTGCGGTCTATAAAATATTGAAGGATTTTGAGGCAAAGGTTAGTTTGGATCTTGCCAATACCATTTCTGAGGAGCAATTTGTAGATGGTTTACGTTGGGCAAAAGATTTTTTATTAAAACATTACGGTCGTTTGACTGTTCCTTTGGGAGATGTTCAACGTCATGTGCGAGGAGATGTAGATTTACCAGTAGGTGGAATGCCTGAAATTTTGTCTGCTATGTTTGTTACTGCTCAGAAAAAAGGTAAATTTAAAAGTGCAATGGGAGATTCTTACATTCAATTTACACAATTTACCAAAGATGGCGTAAAAATTGAGTCCTGTATGCCTTATGGTGCTTGTAATCGTCCAGAAAGCAAGCATTATACTGACCAAATGGAATTATATACGCAACAAAAGTTAAAGACTATGACGCTGGATAAGGATAAAATTTTTGAAGAAGCTGTAGAAATTTATCATCCTGGAAAGCGAAAATAGTGCTTAATAATGAGTAAAATTGCTATCATAGCCATCTCTTAATCTGATAATGGTAGAAAAGAAAAGCATATCCCTATTAGATCAACTATTGAACTTTCTGATACCTAACACTTTGAAAAAAGATGAACATAAGTATCAGCAGGCCAAAATTATTACTTATATAAACATATTAGCTGTTCTATTAATAATTTCTTCTCTAGTTGCAGGGCAATTTGTTACACATAATGCTGTTGTCCCCTATCCATTATTATTCCTTGTTGCCATTGTTCAACTGGTTTGCTTTAAAAAATATGGTTCTATTTTCTATGCAGGTAATGTACTTGCTTTATCTTTCTTTATTTTAGAAGGTTATCTGTGTTTTACATCAGGTGGTATTTATTCCCTTGATCTGATTTTTCTTATTATGGTGCCTGTTATTGCTTATCTTGTAGTAGATAAGAAATCAGGTATTGTTTGGACTTTAGTGATTATTGCTTTCTATACTATAGTATTTCTCGCCACAAAGCAAGACCCAGCAAGTTATATAGAAAGTATGGCAAAGTATGGTATGGGTTATTTTTTCTCTGGTGGTTTATCGCTAATCATTATTTTATCACTTACCCTATTAACTTATGAAAATCAAAAGACCATTTATATTGAGCGATTACAAACAGCTCAGAAAAAATTAGCGCAAACCAATAAATTACTAGAGGATAAAGTAAAACATCGTACAGCAGCCTTAGAATCCTCCAATAAGGAGCTACAAAATTATGTCTATATTACTTCACACAATCTTCGAGAACCAGTAGCCAACATTAAAGGATTTGTTGAGTTATATAATCGAGAGGAGGTAGATGATCCAATGAATACGATTGTCATTGATAGCTTAGATAAAGCCAGTCAAAATATTGATCGGATTGTAAAGGATTTACATCATATTATTTCTATTAAACGAGCAACAAATCAAGAGAAAATTACCATCAATTTGATCCATTTATTTGAAAAAATTCAACAAAGTTTAGCTCGCCAAATTAAGGATACACAGGCTGAAATTAATTTAAACTTTACTGTTGCACCTACGGTAGTAGGTATTCCATCCTATATAGAGAGTATTTTTATGAATTTACTTTCCAATGCGCTTAAATACAAGCATCCAGACCGAACCCCTATTATTCAAATACAATCTTTTAGAGACCTTAATAATTATGTTTGCATTGCGATTAAAGATAATGGTTTAGGTATTGACTTAGCTAAACATAGTGATCAATTATTTAATCTATATACTCGTTTTCACAATCATGTAGAAGGAACAGGCTTGGGGCTGTATCTGGTCAAAAGTCAAACAGAGGCGATGAATGGTAAGGTAGAGGTAAAAAGCCAATTGAATGGAGGTACTGCTTTTGTAATCAAGTTACCACCCCACTCAAACAAACAAACTAATACTTCAAAATAAAGCCTACCCCTCTCACCGTTTCGATTTGTACTGTTTGATCCAGTTTCAAATATTTTCGCAGACGGCTGATAAATACATCCATACTTCGTCCATTAAAATAGTCATCTTCTCCCCATAAATGCTTCAGAATATCTTCCCGTTTAGCAACAGTATTTTTAGTACTGACCAAATATTCTAATAATTTGACCTCCTGTAGGGTCAATCTTACGGTTTCTGTGCCTTTACTCAGCGTTAAGGTATCCACATCGAATTGAAGTGAGCCAAGCGTATATTGTTTTTGCTCGACCACCCTTCTCCCCTTTCCCTTTGACCGCCTCAAAATATTCTGAATCCGCAAAACCATTTCATCAATTTCAAAGGGCTTGGTAATATAATCATCAGCTCCGAGTTTCAAACCTAGTAGTCGATCCACTTTCTGATCCTTGGCAGTTAAAAATATAAAGGGTTGATTTGGATGTAAATCATGTATTTTCTCTGCTAAAGAGAACCCATCTAATTTGGGCAACATCACATCCAAAATACAAAGATCATAGGTATTTTGTTGATAAGTATCCCAAGCAATACGACCATCTCGACACAGTTCTACCTCAAAATTACATATCTCTAAATACTGCTTGATGACATTACCTAAATCCACATCATCCTCTACCAATAATAATGTTGCTTTATTCATGATCTTTTAGTTTAGGAACAGTAAAAAAATAACTGTTCAATTTTGATTGATAAATTTCTAGTTCTAAGATATTTGGGGGGAGCGTTTATCTTTGGGATGCTATATCTTGTATTCCAGCCCTGAAAGGGCAAAAGCAATAGCGTAGGGCATCGCCCTACGAATAAACGGAGATATGCACTCAGCCCTGAAAGGGCGAAAGAAGATATACCCCCAATTATCTTAGAACCAGATAAATTTATTTTTC